>JBFWNZ010000361.1:0-3777 GCA_050250795.1 Alphaproteobacteria bacterium
CGCTATCGTGATAAAGATGATCACCTTTCCGTGGACCGTGGAACTGCTGCCAGCGACAACGAAACCCACAGTCTTCGAAACGACGTTATCCGGACGGAACAGCGGGCCGGTCATTCCCAGTTCCGAGGGGATGCGACTGGCGGAATTCGGCGAAGCCTGTGCCGGCGGAACCGCGCGGTGATCGGCGCGATTGCGGGCGATATCATCGGTTCGCCCTATGAAGGACAGGAGCCGCCCCCTCAAGGGTTTCCCCTATTCCGAGCCGACTCATGCTTCACCGACGACACCGTCTGTACGCTTGCGATCGCCGACGCGGTCATGGGCGCGTGCGACTATGCGCATGCGCTGCAATACTTTGTCCGGCGCTATCCCAATGCCGGCTACGGACCTGCCTTCAAACGGTGGGCCCTCGGCAATGCCGCCCGTCCATACGGCAGCAACGGCAACGGAGCGGCAATGCGGGTCGCAGCCATCGGCTGGTCCGCGACAGGCGCTGATGACGCGCTCAGAAAGGCCGCGGCCAGCGCGCGGGTCAGCCATGACCATCCCGACGCAATCCGGGCTGCGCAAGCAGTCGCACTCGCGATATGGCTGTCGCGCATGGGCAGCGCCGCGAACACCGTCCGGGACGGCCTTGCTGAGCGTCTTGCCTATGCCGTCCCCTCCGATCCGAAGCCCTTCAAGGGTTTCGACGCAACGGCCGCAGGCAGCGTTCCATCGGCTTTGGCCTGTGCACTTTTGGCTGCCAACTGGGAGGATGCGGTGCGCAGAGCAGTCGCTCTTGGCGGCGATACCGACACCCTCGCCTGTATCTCCGGCGCTGTCGCGGAAGCGCTGCATGGGATCCCGCGGGCGATCGAGGCCGCGACGCTCGCACGACTCCCGCCCGACTTGGCAGATGTGATCGCACGGTTTCGGCGGCAGCATCGGAGCCGTCGCGGCCGTCTGACAAGACTGCTGCGGGGAAGGCTTCGACAATGACGGCCTCCCTCCCCTTTCTGTTGACCGCAATCGGAGCGTCGGGCGCCGCGTTCTACTTCACGCGCAATGCGTGGCCAGGCGGAGCCATCAGAATGCGAAATACCGCGGCGATGATCTGGGCCCTCGGCGTGTCGGGAATCTTGTGGGCGATCCTTCCGGATGGATGGCGCCTCGGCGCGGGCTGGGCAGCAAGCGCAATGCTGCTGCAGGTCAGTCACGCCCTGACACGCCCTGGGCAATGGGTCATGCCACGCGCCGTGATCGTATGCGCACTGGTCTCCGGCGCCGCGCTATGGCTCGATGGATGAGGGCAGACAGGCGTATCCCGCAGCGGCGACAAGTTCCACCCCCTCCCACAGGCCGGCACGCATTGCCGCCGTCGCAAAGGCCGCTTCGGCGAACTGTCGTCGCGCATCTTCAGGAAGGATCTCTCGCACAGCCCGCCCAAGCGTCCGGCCTGTCATGAAGCCGTCGACGGTCGAAAGCGCAAATGTGAACGCCTGCAACGCTATGTCCAATCGCCCGGCATGCCGTGCCGACTCTGCCAGCATCCTTGCTCGGACAAAATCTATGTAGCCATTGCCGACCCTGCGCAGGGTCGGTTTGCCGGCGACCTCGGCGATGGTCACTCCGACCGCGGTATCGTCATGCAGAAGATCCAGCAATTCCACGGCACATTCCCACGATCCCTCCTGCACCGCCTGCGTGATGTCCGGACGATCCGCGAATACGGGGCTTCCGGGATCGAATGGCCGCGGAACCTCCAGCCGAGCCATGAAGTCCGTGCGCAGAGTCCCCGAAAGATGCTGGGTTCCCCATTCCTCGGCCTGGGGCCTCGGCGCCAAGCTGCGGAGTCCGACCGCCAGTTGCGTGACCGACAGAAGCTCTGCCCCTTCAGCCAACGCCAACGCCGCGTACCGGTCGAACCGCTCGCGATCGCCCCGCTCGGCGCCGTTCCGGGCGAGAACGGAGAACGCGTATGCCCGGGCCGGTCCCCCGGCAACGTCTCGGGCCAGATGCTCCGCTTCCAACAGTTCTCCCATTTCAAGCAAGACGTCGACGGCGAGTTCCGGCGATCCGAGCGCCTTCAACCGCGTGACCGAACGCGCGGCAAGGTCCCGGTCATGCCCATGCGCCGCGACCCATCCCGCCTGGGACAGTAGCTGCACGTCCGGAAGTTCGGTCGCAGCATAGGCGTCGAGGCACGCCTGCACTCGCCCGACATCGTGGGTGTTCGCCTCGAGCTCGCTTTCGATCAGGTCGCGCCATGTCTCTGCATCGGCAAGGCCCGCCGCAATCCCCGAAATGCCGGGGGAATCGATCTGCCCGACCGCCTGCCACAGAGATCCCAGCCGCCGCCCCGCGTCGCCAGCCGGGCCGTGCGAACGTTCGGCTGCGGCGATCCCGCGCTCCAGCGAGGCACGAGCTGCATCCGCATCTCCGCGCTTCAATGCCGCCCTCACCGCCTCGGCATAAACGGTTGCACCGGCCCAGTCGGGCAATGCGTCCGGCATGCGTTCCTCAACCAGATCGAAGGCTGCCTCCAAGCGCCCTCCCCAGGCGAGAAGTTCCGCGGCCGATGCAGCCAATCTTTGGGCATCTCTCGCAGAGCCGAGGGCATCGGATAATCGAAGCAATACCCGGACAGCGTCGCAGAACGGGTTTTGCTCCCGGGCTTGCCGCAGAGCCCAGGCGATCGGCCGGCCCTGTGTTTCAGCCTCCAGTCTCGCATGCGCGAGACTGCTCAGACGCTGCTGAGCCTGTTTCAACCTGTCGGAATCGACCCCGAATCCTTCGAGCGCATGATCTCTCGCCACGACGAACGCCTGTTCGGCCTCCGCGACCTTTCCCAGATGCCACAGGCAGAGGCCTAAACCGATCGAAGCATCCCAAAAGTCCGAATGATTCGCAGGCGTCTGCGCATGCAGGATGGTACAGACCTCGCGGAATGCCCCCTCCCCCTCGACATACCGGCCCATCGCGGCCAGAAGAACGGCAAGGTCGAGCATCACAACGACATTGCAGGCCGGGTCGTCCCCGCCAACGATCCGCACCAGATCGAGGGCCCGGCGCAGGGTCGGTTCGGCTTCCCCATACAGCTTCAATGCCGTCAAGGCGCGGCAATAGCCCATCAGCACACGAAAGAATGGCTCGGCATTACCGTGATCGACCGAAATGGTCATCAGGCGTGCTTGAAACATGTTCGTCTCTGCCGCCGGCATGACCTCTTCCCGCGCCAGGCAAAGTCGAAAGGCATATGCGGCCGTCGCAAGCGCAGCCGCGATCCGCACGTCGCCTGCTGTACAGAACCGCTCCTGTGCTTCCACAGCCATCTTCGCCATCGGCGCAGCGAGTGACGGCATGCCGCGATTCAGGGTGTCCTCTGCGAAGAGACGCAGATTCTCCGCTTCCTCGGCGGTTGCCGGCATCAGTTCGGCGCGCCGGCCGGGCAGATTGCCGATCAGCCAGAACGCAAGTTCTTGGCGCTCTTCGGGTCCAAGCCGGTCAGGCCCCGAAACGAGCATCATCAGCCAGAGCATCTCGGGATCCTCCAGCACATCACCCTCCCGAGTGCGGGCCCATGCGCGGACGATCCAGTATCTCCTCGATCCGGCGCAAGCGTTCGCGCAGCGCGGTATTCTCGGATCGCAGCACCTCTAATGCCGACAGCAGCTTCTCCCTTTCCGCCTCGCAATCGCCGGCTCCCCTTACAAGAGGGATAGGCAGCAACAGGCTCGCGACGAGGGACAGGGCAATCGGCCAACGCATAGGTCCACTCCGTTCTCGTTCCGGGGA
>JBFWNZ010000362.1:0-3775 GCA_050250795.1 Alphaproteobacteria bacterium
CGCACCGTGCCGGTGTTCTCCGCGGAGAGGCTGCGTCCGCGCAACCGGGCGGTCAGCCCAGGACGCGCAGATTCTCCGCCGCCAAGCGGCCGTCGCGGCCGGTGACGAGATCGAAGCTGAGCTTCTGACCTTCCTGCAGATTCGACAGGCCGGCCCGCTCCACCGCGCTGATATGGACGAAGGCGTCCTTCGAGCCGTCCTCCTGCTCGATGAACCCGAAGCCCTTGGTGGCGTTGAACCATTTGACCGTGCCGTTCGCCATGTCGATGTCCTTTTGCGAGAGATGCCACAGACGGCGCAGACAGCGCCTTCTTGCGAAGAACACGGCGGCGGGGGAAAAGTTTCAGGGCGCGGCGATTAAAACGCGCGGGCCTGCCGGAAGGTGCGGCGGTTCGGGTGCGAAGGCCGCCCACAGCGCGTCGTTGCCGGCCGAGGTGACGGCATCGCCCACCATGTTGAAGGCGGTGAAGCCCAGGGCGAACATCGGGTTGCCCGTATACAGCCAGCCCGACAGAAAGACGCGTCCGGAGTTCATCAGCGAATAGGTGACGGTCTTGGTCGGCAGGACCTCCATCTCCGTCTGGCCGCTGGCCGCGCGGGCCGATGCCCACAGATTCTCATGGATGTAATAGACGACGGGCTCGGTGACCAAGGACATGGCCGCGAGCGTACCGCCGCCGGTTGCGCCGTTGCCGCCGAACAGCGACGCGAAGACGAAGTCGTTGAAGGACGACATGCTCTGATAGGCGATCGTCTTGTAAAGCGGGCGCCGCGAGGGTTCCACAGGCTCAGCCGCAGCCTGTTCCTGCGCCGCGACGGGAAAGGGAGCGGCGATCAGAAAGACGGCAAGCAGGCGAAGCAGTGGGCGAGGCATGCAAGACTCTCAACGTATCCGGCATTCAGCCTATCATCTTTGCGCCATGCGTTCCGCTTATTCCCGCCTCTCCGATCGCGGCATGAGATGGAGCGTCTCCGCATCGGCCGGCGCGGTCCCCAGGGTCAGCGCATCCCCGTCGCGCCAGCGTTCCAGCAAATCGGCGTAGTGCGGCGAGAAGGGGTTGCCGGACTGTCCCGGTGCGATCATCAGCAGGCTGGCGTCGAGATCGGCAAGGTCGTAGACGGCGCGGTATCCGGCACCGTGGACATGGCGGAACGGTTCCGGCGGTCCACCCGATGTCTGGCCGCGGTTGACGGTGAAGTCGCCGCCGTCGGTGGCGATCTCCGGCGAGGCCAGCCAGGGACCGGCTAGGGGAACCTGGCCGAGGACGCGATTGCGGAACAGCGCCCGGTGCGCGTCGCCCCAGCGCCATTGGGCGGGATCGGGCCCGTACCGCGTCTTAAGGCTCGCCAGCGCGCGGTCGAGCGCCAGCGTCACCCGAGCGGCGCAGTCCTCTGTCTCGGGCGTGCCGATGTCGTCGCACCATGCTGTATTCCTCTCCAGGACGGCACCGACGAAGCGGGCGCGCTGGCCGGCGAATTCCGGGAATGCTGCGCGCAGATCGTCCGCCGCGAGCGCTTCGACCGTGGCAGTCAGCCAGCCGGCGTAGATCAGAGGTTCCGGCCGGTCGCGCCGCATCGCGAAGTCCCAGCCGCGCAGCAGGTCGAGGATGGCCGCACGGCCGTCGCCGGGGTCGGCGAGCGCCAGCAGGCGCGGCAGCAGTTCGCGGGCGGCCGGCGACAGGATGTCCGTCTGGAGGGCGTGGCTGTCGGCGGCGTCATGCTGCGCGCGTCCGGCGAGGACCTCGCGGATGCGGTCGGCGCGGTAGGAGGCGTCCCAGCCGGAGCCGAGCGGGTAGGGATAGTCGGCATCGACGGTGCGGTTGTTGGCGTTGGCGACGCTGCCGCCGGCCGGATTATGCGTGCGGGGATTCTCCGCCGCCGGCACGAAGCCGGTCCAGTCGAACTGTCCGGTCCAGCCGGGCACCGGGCCGCGTCCGTCGCCGGATCGGCGGATCGGGATGGCGCCGGCCATGATCATGCCGAAATCGCCGTCTATGTCGGCATAGAACACATGCTGGAGCGGGGCCTGGAACAGCGCTGCGGCAGCCTCGAAATCGGCCCAGCTGCGCGCCTGGTTCAGGCGGTAGAGGCCTTCGGCGGTGCGGTCGGCAGGATCGAACATGGTCGTCGCCAGGGCGACGGCCGTGCCGGGGCCAAAATCCGGAGCGCCGGCGGCAAGGTCGCTCACGACCGGGCCGTGACGGGTGCTGCGGATTGTTAAAGACGCCGGGTCGACACCCTTGATTCCGATCGTTTCGGTGCGGGTCTGGAACGGCATCGGGCCGTCCGGGGTCAGGTAGCGGGTGGGATCGGAGGGGTCGATACGCTCGACGAACAGATCCTGCACGTCGCCGCCAGTCGAGGTCATGCCCCAGGCCGCCGTGCCGTTATGGCCGAGAATCATCAGCGGTACGCCCGGCGCCGTCGCGCCGCTCAGGGTCAGGCCCGGCATCTCGATCCGGGCCAGATACCAGGTGCCGGGCGCCATGAATCCCAGATGCGGGTCGTTGGCGAGGATCGGCCGGCCGCTGGCGGTGCGCATGCCGCCGATGGCCCAGGCATTCGACGCGCCGAAGATGTCGGAGGGTAAGGGAGAGAGTGCTTTGCCCAGGGCCGCCCAATCGGTGGCGGGAATGGCGGCGGCCGCCTGGATGGAGACGGCGGAGCCCGGCGGGTCGTCGGGCCATAGCTGGTCCAGCCGCTCCGGCGGCAGGATCGTGGCGAAGACCGCCCGGTCGATCTCGCGGTGCCAGTTGACCGAGAGTTGCAACGCCATCAGCCGGCTCCAGACGAGGCTGTCGGCGGCGCGCCAGGGCTCCGGCCGGTGGCCGAGCAGCAGGAACTCCGGCGGCAGCGGCCCGCGGCGATGGGCGATATAGGCGTTTACCCCTGCCGCATAGGCGTCCATGCCGGTGCGCAGGTCCGGCGGCAGGCGTTCTGCCATCCCCTCGGCAACGCGATAGAGGCCGAGGATGCGCATCGTCCGGTCCAGTTCCAGCGTCGCCGGTCCGACGATCTCGGACAGGCGGCCCTGGCCATAGCGGCGCATCGCCTCCATCTGCCACAGCCGGTCCTGGGCGTGGACGAAGCCCAGGGCGAAGGACGCGTCGGCTTCGCTGCCGGCGCGGATATGGGGAATGCCGTCGGCGTCGCGGCGGATAGCGACCGGTCCGCGCAGACCGTCCAGATACAGCGTGCCCGCAGTCTGCGGCAGCGACTGGCGCAGCCAGAGCAGGCCGCCGGTCGCCCCCGCGATCAGCAGCAGCAGGATGACGGCGAGGCCGTAGGCGAGGCGGCGAAGCAGGCGGCGCATGGCCGGGACGATAGGCGGCGGCGCGGCGGATGCCAACCGTACTCCGCTGCGCGGAACGGGCCGATGCGTGCTTGGACCTGGGGGATCGCTGTGGCATTGTCCGCGCCTGCTTCCACCCCAGCCGGGGGAACGCCGGGAGAATGAAGGCGCATCACTATGCCAGCGTCGAGGCGCTGGTCGCGGCATTGCAGCCGGGCTATCCGGTCTACTGCCTGAAGCCGGCGGTCCTGGCCCGCGCGGCACGGCGTTTCCTGGACGGGTTTCCCGGCCGCGTCATGTATGCGGTGAAGTGCAATCCGCACCCCCTGGTGCTGCGTGCCTTTTGGCAGGCCGGCCTGCGCGACTTCGACACGGCATCCCTGGCCGAGATCGCGGCGGTGCGCGAACTGGGGCCGGAGGCCGGCTGCTATTACATGCATCCGGTCAAGTCGCGGACCTCGATCCTGACCGCGCATGCGGTCT
>JBFWNZ010000363.1:0-3754 GCA_050250795.1 Alphaproteobacteria bacterium
CGAGCGTGGTTCTCGATGTCGACCGCCTGACCATGCGCGGCGGTACGGAGGCGGAGGAGCGGTTCGACATGAAGGCGGCCTACCAGACCTGTTTCGATGCGGCGGCGGCGCATTTCGCCGATTGCCTGTGGGAGGGGCTGCCCTTCGAATCCGATCCGCGCGACAATCTGGAGACGCTGCGCCTTGTCGAGGACGCCTATCGCCTCGCGGGGCTGGAGTAGCGGCATGGCGGGCACCGACAGCAGCCGCGGCGGGGATTTCGATCCGGCCGCCCCGGTGGTGATCCTCGACCGGCCGCAGATGGGCGAGAATATCGGCTTTGCCGCACGCGCTATGGCCAATGGCGGCCTGTCGCGGATGCGCCTCGTCGCGCCGCGCGACGGCTGGCCGAATCCCAAGGCGCAGGCGGCCTCGGCCGGCGCCGATATCGTGATCGACGGCGTGGCCGTGTTCGCGCGGATCGAGGATGCGGTCGCCGACCTGGAACGCGTGTTCGCGACCACGGCCCGGCCGCGCGACCAGATCAAGCCGGTGATGACGCCGCGTGCGGCAGCGGCGGAGATGCGGGCGCTGGCCGCCGCCGGCCGGAAGGTCGGCATCCTGTTCGGCGCCGAGCGGGCGGGCCTCGACAACGACGCCATCGCGCTGGCCGACACGGTCGTCACGGTGCCGCTCAACCCCGCCTTCAGTTCGCTGAACCTCGCCCAGGCGGTGCAGATTCTGTCCTATGAGTGGTTCCAGGCCGCCGACGCGACGCCGCCCGCCATCCTTGCGGAAGGGACCACCCGCCCCGCGACCAAGGCGGAGATGCTGAATTTCTTCGAGCGGTTGGAGGCCGCGCTCGACGTCAGCGGCTTCATGCATGTGCGCGAGAAGCGGCCGATCATGGTGCGCAACCTGCGCAACATTTTCCAGCGGATGCATCCGACCGAGCAGGAGCTGCGGACCCTGCACGGTGTCGTGACGGCGCTGCTCCGCCACCGCGAGCCGCCCGACGCCTGACCGATTCGTTTGACAGCGGCGCCGCGTTCCTATATTCCGCCGCGGTTCCCGGAAGCGCGAGCCTGCCCGGCCCGCCATCTGTGTACCGGGACAACAAAAACACCGGGCCAACCAGGGCACAGCGAGAGAGATATGAGCAAGCGTGAGTCCTCGAAGTACAAGATAAACCGGCGCCTCGGCGTAAACCTCTGGGGCCGGCCCAAGTCGCCGATCAACCGCCGCGAATACGCGCCCGGCCAGCACGGCCAGCGCCGCCGCAAGCCGTCCGACTACGGAAACCAGCTGATGGCCAAGCAGAAGCTGAAGGGCTACTACGGCAGCATCGGCGAGAAGCAGTTCCGCCGCTATTACGAAGAGGCGGTCCGCCGCCGCGGCGACACCGGCGAGAATCTGATCGGCCTGCTGGAGCAGCGTCTGGACGCGGTCGTCTATCGCGCCAAGTTCGTGCCGACGGTCTTTGCCGCCCGCCAGTTCGTGAACCACGGCCATATCCGGGTGAACGGCAAGCGGGTCAACATCGCCTCCTATCAGGTGAAGGAAGGCGACGTCATCGAGGTCCGGCAGAAGAGCCGCGAACTGGCCTCGGTCCTGGACGCTGCGGAGTCGCCCGAGCGCGACGTGCCGGATTACATCCAGGTCGACCATCACAAGATGCAGGCCACCTTCGTGCGCACGCCGAAGCTGGACGAGGTGCCGTATCCGGTGCCGATGGAACCGAACCTCGTCGTCGAGTTCTACTCGCGCTGAGTTCTGCGGCGGGGCCGGCAGCGGCCCCGCCCGTTCCGCCTGTTCCCGGTTCGACTATCCCTTGTCGATCACCTTGTAGACGACCGGGTTGTATTGCGGCCCATAGCCCGCGGCGATGGCCTCTTCCAGCCGCGCGGCGGCCAGCTTTCCGCCCTTTGCGTCGATTCCCACCTCCTCGGCCAGCGCCAGCGCGTAGCTGACGTCCTTGAGCGCATAGGGGCAGGGGAAGGCGCGTTCGGGGAAATGATCCTTCGCCATGAACTTGATGCCGTGGTTGCGCAGCGCGAAGCTGTCGGCCGATCCCTTGGCCATGTTGTCGAACAGCAGGGCGCCGTCCACCCCGGCGCGCCGGCCGATGGCCAGCGCCTCGGCGATGGCGCCGACGATCTCGAACAGCACCATGTTGTTCATCAGCTTGACCACCTGTCCGGTGCCGATATCCCCGCACAGCGTGACGTCGGTGCCCATGCAGCGCAGATAGGGCTCGACCCGCGCCAGGATCTCGGCCGATCCGCCGACCATGATCGACAGGGTGCCGTCGACGGCCGCCTGCTGCGAGCGCGCGATGGGCGCATCGGCATAGTCGGCACCCTTCGCGCGGAAGGCGGCGGCCATCTCGCGCTCCAGCGCCGGCGGCACGGTCGACATGTCGACCACGGTCTGGCCGGGCCGGATGCGCGGCAGGATCCCGTCGCAGACCGCGCGTACCTGCGGCTCGCCCGGCAGGCAGAGCAGGATCAGGTCGGCCGTATCGACCAGCGCATCCAGCGTCGGCATGGCTTCGATGCCCGCCGCCGCGGCCTCCGACAGCCGCTCCTGCGACTGATCGAAGGCGACCACGCGCTGTCCGCATCCTGCCTTCAGATTGCGGCACATGGGGCCACCCATGACGCCCAGGCCGACAAAACCGACCGTTGCGATTCCGGTCATCGATACATCCTCCCTTGTCCGCACAAATGCCTTGCATCCTGTCCGCCTTTTCCCCGACCCTCAAGCCGAACGAGAACAAGGAGGGGACGCCATGAATCCGGCGCCGGAACCATACGAGATATTCGCCGTGCGCTATGCGCAGCGCGACGGAACGCGCAACGACAACCTGCTGTTCCACGATCCGCATGACGGACCGATGGACCTGGACTATTTCGTCTGGGCCATCGTCGGCAACGGCCGCACCATCCTGCTCGACACGGGCTACGGGCCGGAGGTGGCGAAGCTGCGCGGCCATAACTGGCTCATGGGGCCGGAGGAGGGACTGCGCCGGATCGGCATCGCGCCCGAGAGCGTGCAGCACATCATCATCAGCCACCTGCACAACGACCATTGCGGGAACCTGGAAAAGTTCCCGAATGCGCGCATCTACCTGCAGGATCGCGAGATGCGCTATGCGACCGGACGGTTCATGGCGAACAAGCGCATCGGCCGGTCCTTCCACCTGCCCTACGTCAAGACGATGATTCGCGCCATCTACGACGAGCGCGTGGACTTCATCGACGGCGACCAGAACGTCGCGCCGGGGATCGAGGTCTACCGCACCGGAGGCCACACGGACGGCCTTCAGTTCGCGCGCGTCTGGACCAAGCGCGGCTGGGTCGTGCTGGCGGCCGACGCCAGCCATTTCTACGAGAACGTGGCCGAGCAGCGTCCCTATCGCACGGTGTTCAGCGTCGGCGACATGCTGGAGGGGCACCGCAAGATCATGCGGCTGGCCGGTTCCATCGACTATGTCGTGCCGGGCCACGACCCGCAGGTGATGCACCTCTACCCCGCCGTCTCCAAGGACGCCGAGGGCATCGCGGTGCGCCTCGACGTGCAGCCGGCGAAGTGAGGGCGCAGCCATGACGGATACTTACGAGGTCTACGCGATCAAATATGCCGAGCGGGTCGGCCTGCGCGGCGAGAACTTCGTCTAACGCGACCAGCACGACCAGCCGATGCCGATGGACTATTACGTCTGGGCCATCGTCGGGAAGAACCGTGCCTTCGTCCTCGATCTGGGATTCGATGC
>JBFWNZ010000364.1:0-3739 GCA_050250795.1 Alphaproteobacteria bacterium
GGGGAACTCCTCAAGCTGCGACTGCACCCCCTCCTTGTAGCTGGCGGGGGTGAATGTGAGCTGGAGGTCGTAATTCTCCACCCGCTCGTCCGACTTCCAGAAGCAGTAGACGAGGGTGGGGCTGAGCGCGAGGATGCCCTTGCGCGCGATGGCCCATTTCGCGACCTCGGCGGCGAGGCGAAGGCCGCGCACCCGCTGGTTGATCGTGTCGATGCCGCGGATGCGGGCGACGAAGCGCGGCGCGTAATGGTCGCGCAGGTTCTCGCCGACGCCGGGCAAGTCGTGGCGAACGGGGATGCCGAGCGAGCGCAGCAGCGGCGCCGGGCCGATGCCCGAGACCTGGAGAAGCTGCGGCGAGGCGATCGCGCCGCCGCACAGGATCACCTCGCGCCGCGCGCCGACCGCGATCTCCGGCCCGTCGCGGCCGCCGCGGCGGTAGCGCACGCCGACCGCGCGCTTGCCCTCCAGCAGGATTTCCGTCGCATGGGCGCGGGTGCGCACGGTCAGGTTCGGCCGCCGCATCGCCGGATGCAGGAAGGCGCGCGCGGCGCTCATCCTGCGGCCCTTGTGGATGGTGCGCTGGGCATAGGCCACGCCCTGCTGATGGGCGCCGTTGTAGTCGGGGTTGCGCGGGATGCCGAGGCTGACCGCGCCCTCGATGAAGGCCTCGCAGAGCGGATGGCGCCAGTCGATATCGGTGACGGCAAGCCCGCCCTCGCGGCCGCGCAGCGCGTCGTCGCCGTCGCCGATGCGGCGCTCGGCACGGCGGAAATAGGGCAGCACATCGGCATAGCCCCAGCCGCGGTTGCCGCGCTGGCCCCAGCCGTCGAAATCCGCCCGCTGGCCGCGGTTGTAGATATGGCCGTTGATCGAGCTGGAGCCGCCCAGCGTCTTGCCGCGCGGCGCCGCGATGGCGCGCCCGCCGGTCCACTCGCTGGGCTCCATGCTGTAGAGCCAGTTCACGCGCGGATCGAGGATCGTCTTCATGAACCCGGCGGGGATGTGGATGAACGGGTTCCAGTCCGGCGGCCCGGCCTCAAGCAGGCAGACCGTGATGCCGGGGTTCTCGCTGAGGCGCGCGGCAAGAACGCTGCCGGCCGAGCCGGCGCCGACGATGACGTAGTCGAAGCTGTCCACTGTCTAATCCGACCTCGTCCTGTCCTCCTCATCCTGAGCCTGACGAAGGATGAAGCCCGCACCGCCGTCCGTGCCGCTCATGCTTCGTCAGGCTCAGCATGAGGGATGGGTGGCCATCGGCGCCCGTCACACCCGCTCGAAATCCACCCGCTCGTCCACCGGCAGCCCCAGCAGATGGCGGCGCAGGCAGTCCAGCCCCATCTCGACGGCGCCGGTGCGCACCCGGTCGCGGTCGCCGACCAGCCGCGCCTGTCGCGAGACCACGCTGTCGGCGGTGGCGATGGCGAGCGCGATGCCGCCATCGGAATCGAACTTGTCGAGGTTGCCGCCATGATCGACCAGCACCGCCAGCCCGTGGCTGGTGCCCGACGCCATGCGGATCGCACGCGCCGCCGCCTCTGCCGCCGCGGTGTCGGTGCCGGCGACGGCCGGGCCGCCGAGACCGGCCGCCAGCGCCTCGGGCGTCGTCGCCAGCAGGCCGCGCCGGAACACGGCGGCGGTGCGGTCGGCCTGGGACAGCCGCCCGGCGATGGCGCCGCCGGTCAGCAACTCGGCCACGGCGACCGTGCCGCCCTGTGCGCCCAATGCCGACAGCACGACGCCCTCCAGGCTCTGGTCGTCCTCGGCGATCACGAAATTGCCGAGGCGGGTGCGGATTTCCGCGATCAGCGGCGCCAGCTTGGCATCGACCTCCTCGGCCGTGGCGCCGCGCGCCGCCAGCTTCGTCTCCAGCTGCGGGAAATGCGTCTGGAAGCCCAGCTTCACGCCGCCCTCCGGCACCAGATCCAGCACGCCGTCCAGCATGTGGTCGACGCGCGATTCGCCGATGCCATAGGAGTGGAAGCGCTTGAGGCGGATGACGGCCTGGCCGCCGACCTTGGCCAGCAGCCGGGGGATGATCTCCTCGTCCAGCATGCGCCGCATCTCGCGCGGGACGCCGGGGGTGAAGAAGAAGCGCGCCTTGCCGATATCGAGCGCGAAGCCGCAGGCCGTGCCGACCGGGTTGTCGATCAGCTCGGCCGTGGTCGGCAGCATCGCCTGCTTGCGGTTGTTGGGCGGCATCGGCCGGTTGCGGCGGCGGTAGAACTGTTCCATCCAGTCCAGCCATTCCGGTCGCAGCGCCAGCGTGTCGCCGGCCGCCAGCGCCGCCACCTCTTGCGACAGGTCGTCGACCGTCGGTCCCAGCCCGCCATTCACGATCACCGCATCGGCGCGCCCGGATGCGAGGCGGAACGCCTCCAGCAGCCGCTCGCGGTCGTCGCCGACCGTGGTGCCCCAGACCACCGACAGGCCCACTTCCTCCAGGCGCCGGCTGATATGGCTGAAGTTGCTGTTGACGGTCTTGCCGCTCAGAACCTCGTCGCCGGTGCAGACGATCTCGATACGCATTGCATCTCCATCGGAAGGGCCGCGGAGGAACATCCGCGGACACGGGCAGGTTCCGGTTTCTAGCATGCCGAGCACATTTTCGCGAACGCGCCGGCAACGGTCCTGACGCCACTGGCGTTCCCACGACGTTTCGCGCATCATTTTCGGCGAGGGGCGCTGTAGTGCAGGGGGAGTCGGGTGACGACGCGATTGACGTGGAACGGGCGGCTGCTGGCATTCGCAGCCGCGCTCTGGTGCGGCTTGGTCGCCGGTGCCGCGTCCGGCGAGGGCCGGCCGGCCATCGGTGCGGAACTGCGCGATTTCGTGGAGATCGGGGACAAACGCGTTCCGTTGCCGGCGGGGCGCTGGGTCCTGGCCGCCCGCGAGCGGGTGACCGGCTTCGGCTCGACCAAGGGCGCCTATGGCGCGGTCGAGCAGGTCGTGCTGCTGGCGGTCGACGACGAGCCGTCGGCGCCGGGCGGCAGAAGGGTGCGCGGCGTGGCGGAAATCCATGCCAACCTGATGCCGACCGCAGATGGCTGGGGGCTGCCGTCGGAGTGCCGGCGTCAGGAGATTCATTTCGCCGTCGTCAAATACGACAGCGGCTGGGACGGTTCCTGCCTGTTCATCGCCAACGCCTTTATCGATTACCGCGTCGATGCAACGCCCGCGCTGCGGCGGGTCATCGCCTTTGCCCGCGAGCGCGATCTGGTTCTGCCGATCGGCTGGCTGGCGTTGGGATTCCGTGCGGCGGACCGGCAGGATTTCGTCGACCTGCGGCTCTATGTCGATCCGCGCGATGCGGGCCTGCCGGCGGTTGCCCGGTGGGGGCGCAAGGGCGATGTGTGGATGCGGGAGTCGGCGTCGCAGTCGTCCCGGCTGCAGCCCTATCTGGTCGGATTGGCCGGCTGGTCCGTTCAAGCGCTGGACAGCGTCGAGCGCGGGTTGCGCAACGCCGCGGACATGCCGGCACTGTCCTGGCCGGGCACCGAGACCTCCCAGGAGGCGGAGAAACGGCGCGCCCTGGACCGGCTGCAGGCGCTGCGCGAAAGCGGTTTGATCGACGCGGAATCCTATGCCGCCCAGATCGCGCAGATCGAGGCGCAGCCCGCACCCGGCGCCCAGGCGACGGGGTGGGTCAGCCACGCGATGAAAAAGAACATTTCCTTCCGCGTGTTCGGGTCCACCGTGGATTGGGTGCTGGCCTATACGGTGACGCTCAGCAGCCCGCTGT
>JBFWNZ010000365.1:0-3716 GCA_050250795.1 Alphaproteobacteria bacterium
GTTCCCTGAGACGTTTCGTCGCGTCATTCATCCGACACACGGCGCCGCTTGGCAACCCGACGCCGTTCAAATAGGTGAATGCGTATGGGCGGCTCAATGGACGACGATGGCGGGACGCGGGCGGCCCGTTTCAGGAATGCCAAGGGATGCGGAGATTCACGGCCGCGACGGCGGTGTGGCGGTTCGGCTGCTTTGCGGCGGCCACGGCGCTTGCCGGCTGCGCGGACGGCGGAATGAACCGGAATCCCGCCGCGGATAAGGCCGCACCGGCGAGTGTGATCTATCAATGCAGCGACCTGCGCTTCGTCGCGCGGTTCGATGAGGACCAGGCGCTGCTGTCGCTGCCGGAAGGCACGGCACAACTCGCCCGGACTGTGGCCGCGTCCGGCGCCAAGTACAGCAACGGGAACCTCACACTCTGGCGCAAAGAGGATACGGCGATCCTGACCGGCAAGGCCCGGACGACCGCCCATTGCCGGCTGCACGACGTCGCAGGCGCATGGGAAGACGCGAGATTGCGGGGCATCGACTTCCGCGCGCTCGGACACAAGCCTGACTGGGTTCTGGAGATCGACCGCGGCGAAAGCGTCTATCTGACGCTGGAGGGGGCCTCCGCGCCGATCATCCTTCCGGCGCCGACCGCCATCTTCGACCCCGAGAGCGAGCAAACCCTCTATCGCGCGCGCAACAAGTCGCACAGCCTGCTCGTCATCCTTTACGGCGACACCTGCGAGCGGCCGCTCGATGGCGAACGCTTCCTCAATACAGTCACGGTCCGACTCGACGGCCGCGAACTGCGCGGCTGCGGGCGGACGATCTACTGAACCGGCGTCAGCTCTGGCGCCGCACCATCAGCAGACAGGGCACGACCAGCATCGCCAGCGCGCCATAGGCGAGGAAGGCGTTGTGGTAGCCCACCATCACCGCCTGCCGGCCGATCTCGATCTCCAGCCGCGCGACCCCGTTCAGGTCGACGAGGTTCCAGGCGCCGGAGATCGCGGGATAGCCGAAATGATCGTTGAAGACGGAGACGTACTGGTTGAGCTGCGCATAGGCGGAACCGGCGCTGCGCAGGACGATGGTCACGCTGATCGCGACATAGAGGCTTGAGCCGAATGTCCGGACGAGATGATAGATGCCCGTTCCCTGCGGCAGCAGGTTGCGCGGCATGGTCATGAACGTCAGCGTGGAGAGCGGAACCCAGAAGATGCTGGCGCCGATTCCCTGGATGATGCAGGCGACCGCGATGTCGAACAGAGGGCTGTCGAAATCGAGATGCGCCATCAGCCACCCGCTCCATGCGGTCAGCGCGGCGCCGAACCCGATGCTCGTCCGGAGATCCACGCGGGTCAGTCCGGGTGCGAGAAAATAGCCGATGAACATGCCCGCACCGCGCATCGCCAGAACGACCCCGATCATGGTGTCGGGATAGCCCTTCAGGGTCTGCAGGAAGGGCGGCAGGATCACCGTCGGCGCGATCTGCAGGAGGCCGTAGATGAAGGCCAGGACGATCCCGATCGAGAAGTTCCGGTCGAGAAACAGCCGGAAGCTGATGAAGGCGTTGCGATCCGTCGCGCATTGCACGACGAAGATGTAGAAGCTGACCGCCGCCGCCCCGGACAGCATCAGGATGACCGGCGAGTCGAACCAGTCCATCCGCTGGCCGCGGTCGAACACGATCTGCAGGCAGGCAATGGTCACCGCCAGCGCAATGAAGCCGGTCCAGTCCAGCCGCTTGCCGGGATCGCGGCCGGCATCGCGGACGAAGAACACGATGCTTACCAGCGCCAGGGTTCCGATGGGCAGCATGAGAAGAAAGGCGCTGCGCCAGCCATAGGCCTCGCTCATGAACCCGCCGATGCTGGGCGCGATGGCCGGCCCCAGCACCGCCGCCATGCCCCAGATCGACTGCGCGAAGGCCTGCCGCTCACGGGGGAAGGTGTCGAGCACGATGGCCTGCGGCAGGGCGAGCAGGGTCGCCGCCGCCGCCCCCTGCAGGATGCGATAGGCCATCATCATCTCGAAGGAATTGGCGGTGGCGCAGAGCAGCGACGCCGCCATGAAGCCGGAGACGGATCCGATCAGCGTCCGGCGGCGGCCGAACCGCGCCACGATCCAGCCGGTCAGCGGCATCCCGATGGCCAGCGTGATGATGTTCAGCGTGACCAGCCAGGACACCTGGTCCTGCGTCACCGAGAACGCGCCCTGCAAGGTCGGCAGGATGACGTTCACGATGGTCAGCGTCATCGAGAACAGCATCGAGGTTGCCGACATCGACGCCAGCACGAGGCCGCGCTGAACTTCGCTCATCGGCGGGACGGTCGTCTCGGCGGTGCTCATTCTTCGGTCGGCTCGGGGGCGGCCGGTACAGGTGTGTTTCGCGGGAGTGTAGTACGCATGCCGCACGCATGCGACATCGCTAGCGCGACGGGCGGATCAGCAGGAGGAGCGGCAGAACCGCCGCGGCGACGGCGGCATAGGTCAGGAACGCGTTCTGATAGCCGATCATCAAGGCTTGGCGACCGATCTCGGCTTCCAGGCCGGCGAGTTGCGGCAGGGTGCCCAGCGCCCATCCGCCCGTCACGCCCGGATAGGCGAGCATACCGTTGAACACGGACAGATTCGGGCTGAGTTCCGAATAGGTGATGCGGGCGCTCCACAGCACGACGGCCACGCAGATCGCCACGAACAGGCTCATCCCGAACGTCCGGGCGAGATGGTAGATGCCGGTTGCCTGCGGCAGCAGATGGCGCGGCATCGTCGCGAAGGAATAGGTCGACAACGGGACCCAGAAGGTGCTGGCCCCCAATCCTTGGATGATCCCCGCGACCGCAATGTCGGCCATGCTGCTGTCGAATGTGAGATGGGCCATCAGCCAGCCGCTCCAGACGGTGAGGCTGACGCCGACCCCCACCCCGATCCGGGGATCGAGACGCGCAACATGCGGCGCCAGGATGAACCCAAGGAACATGCCCGCCCCCCGCATCGCCAGAACGATCCCGATGAGGGTGTCCGGATATCCCTTAAGCGTGCGCAGAAACGGCGGCAGGATTACCGTCGGCGCGATCTGGAGCAGGCCGTAGACGAACACCAGAACGAGTCCCAGCGCGTAGTTCCGGTTCAGGAAAATGCGCAGGTTCACGAAGGGATCGCGCGCCGTCACGCACTGCACGACGAAGACGTAGAAGGCTGCGGCCGCCGCGGCCATCAGCAGCAAGATGGACGAGGAATCGAACCAATCGAGCCGGTTCCCCAGATCGAACGCGATCTGCATGCACGCAATGGCCGCCGCCAGGGCCAGGAAGCCGGTCCAATCGAGCCGCTTGCCCTCCTCGCGCCCGGCATCGCGCACCACCAGGACAGTACTGGTCAGGGCAAGCGTCCCGATCGGCAGCATCATCAGAAAGGCCATGCGCCAGCCGTAGAGATCGCTGATGAAGCCGCCGATGCTGGGGGCCATCGCCGGCCCGACCACGACGGCCATTCCCCATACGGATTGGGCAAAGGCATGACGTTCGCGCGGATAGGTGTCGAAGATCACCGCCTGCGGAAGGGCCACCATGGCCGCCGCCGACCCGCCCTGGACGATCCGATACAGGATCATCGCCTCGAACGAGGTGGCCAGGCCGCACAGCAGGGCGGTTGCCGTGAACGTCGCCACCGAGACGATGAGGACGCGCCGGCGCCCGAAGCGGGCGACGAGCCACCCCGTCAGC
>JBFWNZ010000366.1:0-3710 GCA_050250795.1 Alphaproteobacteria bacterium
CAACGAACGGCGCCCCCCCGCCGCCGTCCACGATCCGACCGTTGCGGATCACCAGATCAAAGGCCTCGATCGTTGACATCGCCAGTCTCCTCGTCCTCGGCAGGCCTCAGCTTCGCCCGACCGGCAGGCCGTAAAGCGAGGACACATTGTCCCTGAGGATGCGACGCCGAGTCTCGTCGGTCAGTGTCCCGGTATGCTTGAGCAGCAGGTCCTGACTGTTGGGCCAGGTCGAGTCCGGATGCGGAAAGTCGCTGGCCCACATGAGCCGCCCGGGATTCATCATATCCGTCAACTTGAAGGCGACCAGATCGTCCTGGAAGGTCATGTAGACGTTCTCGTGAAAATATTCGCTGGGCGGCCTGGCCGGGATGCCTTCCTTCTTTGCGCGGGGCTGATGATAGAAATGATCCATCCGATACGCATAGTGAGGGGCCCAGCCGGCATCGGCCTCCGCGCAGACCAATCGCAGATCGGGAAAGCGCTCGAAAATGCCGCCCCAGATAAACATCCCGATAATGTCCTGATTGGCGCGAATGAGGCCCTGGGTGCGATTGTGCTTCGACGTGCCGCGAAACTCGCTCGGTGTCGGATTGTCGGGGTCGATGGAGGCGACGCCCCGGCTTGACGTCAAGATGTGAAAGCTCAGCGGCAGCTTGAGATCGACCGCCGCCTGCCAAGCCGGATCCCACGAGGGATCATCGTAGTCGAACTCGGTCCCCGGATCGCACGGCATCATCACGCCGTAGAACCCCATCTCGCGAATCTTCTCGAAGTCTCGTATCGTGTCCTTGACCGTGCGCGCTGCCGTTTGGCCGATACCGAACAGTCTGTCCGGCGCGGCGTCCTGGAACCCTTGCAGCCAGCGGTTATACGCATCGAAGCATGCGGTCTTGTAGCCCGGATCGGGGTGGCCGCAAATCAGCATGCCGACCGACGGATAGACGATTTCTCCGGCGAGTCCATCCCGGTCCTGGTCGCGGACGCGCGCGCCGCCATCGAATCCGCCGCGGTGGATGTCCGCATAGGTCGAGCGTCCGATGTCGACGACGGCGACGTCGACACCCGCCGACGCCATGGCCCCCATCGGAATCTTCATCGACATCCGATCGACAATAAAGATGTCGCCGCCCGCCGGATTTTTTTCGACATGCGGGGCGATATCCCGATATTTCGGATCGATGTGGTCGCGGTAACAGCCGGGGGGCTCGACGATGTGAGAGTCGGCCGAGATGGGCCTATAGCCGAAGAGGTTCAACACGTTCGAGTTCTGCGCCCGTTGAACTGGAACCTCGTCCAAGGTGGACGGTGAATCTCCCGGCATCGGCATTCTCGTCTCCTTGAAGCGTCGCCCTGTTCTACTATGCGTATTGAGTTGCCGATGCCCGATGGCAACGATCTTCATTGGTCCCGAAAAACCCGGCCTCGGTCCGAGAGCGAATTTACTATATCCACCGTGGGTATTTGCGGAGCCAATTGATTATGGCCCCCCTGGCAATGTCCAACGCAATCTTTTGACACCCGCGTCGGACTATCAATCGCATCGGCCGCCTTTCTTGGTATTCCTGTAGCGGACCGGGGGGTACGAGGCACAAACTTGCGCCCTCCAGGCGGGGCGCGGAAGGCGGCCCGGCCGGTCGGTCCCGGGCGCGACCGGCGCCTCCTGCCGAGGACGAGGAGACTGGCGATGTCAACGATCGAGGCCTTTGATCTGGTGATCCGCAACGGTCGGATCGTGGACGGCGGCGGGGGGGCGCCGTTCGTTGCGGATGTCGCGATCCGGGGCGATCGCATCGTGACCGTCGGCACGGTCGAGGGGCGCGGCAGGGAGGAGATCGACGCCGCGGGCTGCCTCGTCACGCCGGGCTTCGTCGACGTCCACACCCATTATGACGGCCAGGCGATCTGGTCGTCGCGGCTGCTGCCCTCGTCGGCCCATGGCGTGACGACGGTGGTGCTGGGCAATTGCGGGCTCGGCTTCGCGCCCTGCAAGCCCGGCGACCGCGACCTTCTGGTCTGCCTGATGGAGGGCGTGGAGGACATTCCCGAAGCGGTGCTGACCGACGGGCTGACCTGGGAATGGGAGAGTTTCGCGGAGTATCTGGACGCGCTGGAGGCGCGGCCGCACGACATCGACATCGCGGCCTACCTGCCGCATTCGCCGCTGCGCGTGTATGTGATGGGCGAGCGGGGCGCGCGGCGGGAGCCGGCGACGGCGGAGGATCTCGTGCGCATGGCGGCGGTCACGCGCGAGGCGATGAGGGCGGGCGCGATGGGCTTTGCGACGTCGAGCATCGTCAACCATCGCGACGGCAAGGGCGAGCTGATCCCGAGCTACAGCGCGACGGAGGCGGAGCTCGACGCGATCGCCCATGCCGTGGGCGAGGCGGGGCACGGGGTGTTCCAGATCGTGCCGACGCTGTATGCCGACGAGGCGCAGGCGCACGAGATCATGGCCATGATGGAGCGGCTGTCGCGCGCGGCGCGGGTGCCGGTGAGCTTCACCTTCGCGCAGACGAACAACGCGCCGGGGCGCTGGCGCGACATCCTCGCGGGGGTCGACCGGGCCAATGGCGGCGGCGCCGAGCTCAAGCCGCAGATCCATCCAAAGCCCATCGGCATCATCTTGGGCCACAACATTTCGCTGACGCCGTTTTCAAGCTGCCCCAGCTATCAGGCGGTCTCCAAGCTGCCGCTCGACCGCAAGATCGCCGAGCTCCGCAAGCCCGACACGCGCGCCCGCATTCTGGCGGAGGCGACGACGACCGAAGTGCCGCCGTTGCTCGCGGCCAGCCGGGACTTCGCCAATCTGTTCAAGATGTCCGATCCGCCCAACTACGAGCCGCCGCAGGAGAGCTGCCTGCTCATCCAGGCCGAGCGTTCAGGCGTCACCCCGGACGAGCTCGCTTATGATTTTCTGCTCGAAGACAACGGCAACGCGCTGATCTTTCTGGCCGCTTCGAACTACGCCCATCACAATCTCGACTTCGTGCTCGACCTGGCTCGCCATTCCGACGTGATCGTGGCGCTGGGCGACGGCGGCGCGCATTACGGCCTGATCTGCGACGCGAGCTACCCGACCTTCATGCTGACCCATTGGACGCGCGATCGCGCCGGCGAGAAGATGCCGGTCGAGCAGGCCATCCGCATGCTCGCCGGCAAGCCCGCGGAGCTCATGGGCTTCGACGACCGCGGCCGTCTCGCGGAGGGCTACAAGGCCAACGTCAACGTCATCGATTATGACGGGCTCCGATTGAATCGGCCCGAGGTTCTGTTCGACTTGCCCGGTGGCGGCCGGCGTCTGCACCAGACCGCCAGCGGCTATCGGGCGACGATCGTCAATGGCGAGATCATCGTGCGCGACGACGCGCCGACAGGAAAGCTGCCGGGACGGCTGGTACGTTCGGCCCGACGCGTATGAGTGGACGCCGGCAAGGCGCAATTCAGTGGGAGGATAGACGATGAAGGACGTGTCCCTGAAGCCTGTGGATGTCAGGAAGTGGCCCGAAGATCTCAAGGCGGCCATGGCCAAGAGCATCACATCCGACAGCAACACGATCGACCTGTTCAAGGTGCTGGCCGTCAATCCGCCGCTGTTCATGCGCGTTCTGAAGACGTTCGAGACGAGCCTCGACTGGGTCGATCGCGAAACGATCGTCGTTCGGACGCTGCTCCGCTGTCATAATCATTACGAGAAATATTATCACAAGCGG
>JBFWNZ010000367.1:0-3707 GCA_050250795.1 Alphaproteobacteria bacterium
GCCGTTTCCGGCGGCCCAGGACACGACGTCCACCACCTTGGGCCGTTCCACGCGCAGCAGGTTGCGCAGCTCTTCCTGCAGGCGCTTGAACCCGCCGGGGGTGATGTAGTTCTTCGTGCCGCGCGGCAGGGACGGCTCCGGCAGTTCGGGCTCGTCCTCCTCGTCGGTTTCGCTTTCTTTTGTGAAGGCCTTGCTCATCGGTCTCCTGCGGGGCGGGGTCTGCGACCGATCTTAGCGGCTTGGGATAGGCCCGCGCAGAAGAATTCGCCCCATCGCTTGGCGCAGGCATCGGCAGCCTGCTATTACGGGGCCGCCCGGTGGCCGGGACAGGAAGGACCGCACGCTGCGCCACTCGACCTACATGGACCGTTCCGCCGGCGAAGCCCGCGACCGCAGCCGCGATCTGGGGGTATTGCGCCGGCTCTCGGGCTATCTGCGTCCCTATCGCTGGATGGTGGCAGGGGCGATGGTTGCCCTGGTCATCGCGGCCGGGACGGTTCTCGCCCTCGGCCAGGGACTGCGGTATCTGGTCGACCGGGGCCTGGCAGGCGGCGACGAGGCGCTGCTGGATCGCGCGCTCGTGGTGCTGCTCTGCGTCGTCGCGGTGCTGGCCGTCGCCACCTATGCCCGATTCTCGCTGGTGTCGCGTCTGGGCGAGCGGGTGGTGGCCGATATCCGCCGCGACGTGTTCGGGCATGTCCTGCGGCTCAGCCCCGGCTTCTTCGAGGTGACGCGCACGGGTGAGGTTCTCTCGCGTCTCACCACGGACACGACCTTGCTGCAGATCGTGGTGGGGTCTTCGGTCTCGGTCGCGCTGCGGAACTTCCTGCTGTTCGTCGGCGGGGCTGCGATGCTGGCCGTGACCAGTCCGAAGCTCACGGGCCTGGTCTTTCTGTTCGTGCCGCTGGTGGTGGCGCCGATCGTGCTTTTGGGACGCGTCGTGCGCCGGTTGAGCCGTGTCGCGCAGGACGAGGTGGCCGCGGTCAGCGCCTATGCCGAGGAAAGCATCGCCGCGGTGCGGACGGTGCAGGCTTTCACCCATGAATCCGCCGACAAGGCGGCGTTCGGACAGCAGGTGGAGGCAGCCTATCTTGCCGCGTTGCGCCGAGTGCATGTCCGGGCGCTGCTGACCGCCATCGTGATCGTGCTGGTCTTTGGCGCCGTCGGCACCATTCTCTGGCTCGGCGGCCGCGACGTGATCGCCGGCCGCATGTCCGGCGGCGAACTGTCGGCCTTTGTCTTCTATGCCGTCGTGGTCGCGGGATCGGTCGGCGCGATCTCGGAGGTGGTGGGCGACCTGCAACGTGCCGCGGGCGGTGCCGAGCGCCTGCTGGACCTGCTGGCCACCGAACCGGCGATCCAGGCCCCGTCCGTGCCGGCGGCGCTGCCGGTGCCGCCGATGGGCGCCGTGCGGTTCGAGGGGGTGTCCTTCCGCTATCCGTCGCGTCCGGATTTCGCCGCACTCAAGGGGCTCGATCTCGACATTCCGGCAGGCGGGACAGTCGCCCTGGTCGGCCCGTCCGGGGCCGGCAAGACGACCGTGTTCCAGCTTCTGCTGCGTTTCTACGATCCGCAGGAAGGATACATCCGCCTCGACGGTGTCGATCTGCGCATGGCCGATCCCCGGGATGTGCGGGCGCGGATCGGACTGGTGCCGCAGGAGCCGGTGATTTTCTCCGCAGACGCCATGGAGAACATCCGCTATGGCCGGCCCGATGCCAGCGACGACGAGGTCCGGGCGGCGGCCGACGCCGCAGCGGCGACCGAGTTCCTGGATCGTCTCCCCGATGGGTTCCGGACGCATCTGGGCGAGAAGGGCGTGCGGTTGTCCGGCGGGCAGCGCCAGCGAATCGCGATTGCGCGCGCCGTGCTGCGCGATCCCGCCGTTCTGCTGCTCGACGAGGCGACCAGCGCGCTGGATGCGGAATCGGAACGGCTGGTCCAGCAGGCGCTTGAGCGGCTGATGGTGGGGCGCACCACGCTGGTGATCGCGCATCGCCTGGCGACGGTGCAGCGGGTGGACCGGATCGTCGTCATGGATGAAGGCCGCATCGTGGCCTCCGGCCGGCATGCGGAACTCGTCCGGCAGGGCGGTCTTTATGCGCGGCTGGCGTCGCTGCAGTTCGGCGCAACGTCGATGGCGGCGGCGCAGTAGGCGCAGCTTATCGCTGGTCCAGCTTCATCTCGATGCGCCGGTTCCGGCTGCGGGCTTCCGGCGAGTTTCCCGGATCGAGCGGCTGGAACTCGCCGAAGCCGGTTGCCGCGAGGCGGTCGGGTTCGATGCCCTGCGAGACGAGGAATTTGACGACCTCGGTCGCTCGCGCTGTCGAGAGTTCCCAGTTGGACGGGAAGCGTGCGGTCGCGATCGGGATCGAATCCGTATGCCCGTCGACGCGCAGGATCCAGTTGATGTCTTTCGGGATGCGGCCCGCGATTTCCTTGAGCGTCGCGGCAAAGCGGCCGAGCTGTTCGCGGCCGGCCGGCTCCAGTTCGGACGAGCCGGACGGGAACAGGACCTCGGACTGGAACACGAAGCGGTCGCCGACGATCTGGATGTCCCTGCGGTCGCCGAGAACCTCGCGCAGGCGGCCGAAGAACTCCGAACGATAGCGCGCGAGTTCCTGGACCTTGCCGGCCAGCGCGGCGTTCAGACGCTGCCCCAGATTGGCGATCTGAACTTCCTGTGTCTTGTCCTTTGCCTCCGCGGCTTGCAGCGCCTCGTTCAGCGCGGCCATCTGCTCGCGCAGCGCTCGCATCTGCTGGTTCAGCAATGCGACCTGCGCCTGCGCGGCGGCGGATATCTCCTTTTCCGACGACAGCTTGCCGCTGAGATCCTTCTCGATCTCCGCCTTCAGGGCGTTGAGCGCCTCGATCTCCTGACGCAGCGCCGCCAGGTCCCGCAGTTGGGCTTCGATGGTTTCCTTGTCTGCGCGGACCGTCTGCTGGAGGTCGGCCAGCTCCTGTTTTGTGGCGCGCAGTTCCGATTCGGCGCTGTTGCGCAGCCCGCGCAATGCCGACAGTTCGGTCTGCATCTCGTCGCGCTGCCGCAGCGACGATTGCAACTGGTCGGATAGCTGCGCCAGGGACCGCTTCATGTCCGCATTCGAGGCGCGCTCCAGATTCAGGAGCTGGGCAAGTTCGGCCACCTGATCGTTCATGCGGGCAAGGGCCCGGTCGCGCCCGCTCAGCGCATCGGACAGATAGAACTGGGCCACAACGAAGATCATCAGCAGAAAGATGATGACCATCAGCAGCGTGGCGAGCGCATCGACGAAGCCGGGCCAGATATCCTGGCTTTCGCGGCCTCTGCGGGCGAGGGGCATGGCGGGCTCCGGCCCCTATTCCTCGGGCAGCGCCGCGATGGTGCGCGCGAGGAGACGAATCTCGTTACGGATGTCCTGAACGCTCTGCACCCGGCCGGTCGCGATCTCGTTGGCGATCCGGGCGAGATAGGCCTCCATATTGCGCAGATGCGCCGTGCCCATCGACTCCCCGGCGGGACGTTCCGCCAGCCGGGCGAGGATCGGCTTCAGCTCCATCTGCGCTTCCGCCAGCTTTAGCATCAGCGATTGCTCCGTGCGCATCGTTTCCGCCAGGGCGGACAGCCGGTCGTTCAGCCCATAAAGCTGGCGGCTGAACTCGATCCGGCCTTCTTCGTTGCGGGTCAGCGTCCGGCCCAATGCTTCCAGATGATCGGCCATCTGTTC
>JBFWNZ010000368.1:0-3663 GCA_050250795.1 Alphaproteobacteria bacterium
AAATGGATGGTCGCCTTCTTCGAATCCCGCGTGTGCTTGAACTCGACAGAGGAAGACGGCCGCTGGTTCGAGATGACGCAGCGCCGGCAGAACGCCACTGTCGCCGGCAGGCCGTATTTGATCTCCCGCAATCCCTCGATGGGATCGTCGAGATAGCGCTTGCCGTCCTTCTCGACCGTTGCGGGCGCCATCGTGTCGCCGTTCGTCATGCGATATCTGCCTGGAGGAAATGGGCGAGCACCCGCAAGCCGGCGGGACCGCTCTTCTCGGGATGGAACTGGACGCCGACGATGTTGCCGCGTCCGATCGCGACTGGGATGTCGCGGCCGTTGACGGCGATCGTGGCGAGGATGTCGGACGGGTTGTCGACCATGGGCGCATAGGAGTGGACGAAGTACATCCATTGCTCGCTGCCCAGCGGGCCCAGCACCGGCGCATCGGGCCGGACCTTCAGGGGGCGCCAGCCGACATTGGGGATGCGGATCGCATCGCTGTCGTCCGGACGCGGGTCGGGCAGCCTCGCGACGGTGCCGGGAATAAGGTTCAGCCCGTCATGCAGGCCGAACTCCTCGCCGCGGGTCAGCAGAAGCTGGCAGCCCACGCAGATGCCGAGCAGCGGCTTGCCCGCCAGGGCGGCCGTCCGCAGCGGTTCGACGAGACCGCGCTGCCGCAGCCCCTGCATCGCATCGCCGAAGGCGCCGACGCCGGGAAACAGGATGCGATCCGCTGCCGCCAGGTCTTCCGGCTTGTCGGATACTTTGTAATCCACCCGCAGATGGCGCAGTGCCTGGGCGATGGAGAACAGGTTGCCGCGGCCGTAATCGACGATGACGATCATGACGTCGGCTCCGGACGGACGGGAACCCCTGCGGTATCCAAAGCGGATTTCAGGCTCTGGACCGTCGCGTGGCCGTAATGGAACAGGCTGGCGCAGGCGATGGCGTCCAGCACGTCCTCGCGCGCCAGATCGACGACATGCTCGGCCTTGCCGGCGCCGCCGCAGCCGATGACCGGAACCGACACCCGTTTGCGAACCTCCTGGAACAGCTCGCGGTCGAAACCGCGTCGCGTTCCCTCGGCATCGACCGAGGTCACAAGGATCTCTCCCGCGCCCAGCCGTTCGGCCTCGACGACCCAGTTCAGGACATCGACGCCGGTGCGCTCGCGGCCGTTGTCGGTGAGCGCTTCCCAGCGTCCCGGCCCGCGGCGCTTGGCCTCGACCGACAGGACGACGCACTGGCTGCCGAAGGCTTCGGCGGCTTCGCGCAGGAAGGACGGCCGGGCGACCGCGGCCGTGTTGATCGCCACCGTGTCCGCCCCGGCCCGAAGCGCCGCCACGATGTCGTCGATGGCGCGGATGCCGCCGCCGACGGTCAGCGGCACGAAGATGTCCCGTGCCGCTTCCTCCACGACCGGAAGAATGTTGTTGCGGCCATACAGCGAGGCGACGGTGTCCATGTAGATGATCTCGTCGATCCCGTCGCTGTAGTAGCGGCGCGCCAGGGCGCTGGGCTCACCGATGATCCGCAGGCCTTCCAGATGGATGCCCTTGATGACGTTGGTGCCCTTGATGTCGAGGCGCGCGATGATGCGGGGTGCTTGCATCGGGTGCTTTGAATACCGGCTGTGATGAGGGTCAGTTGTAGCCGAAGCTATGGCGCAGATCGGCCAATGCCGAGGCGGCGAAGTGCCGCTCCGCGTCCGACAGGGCCGCGAGGGGCCGTTCGACGGGTGTCGTCTGGATGCCGGATGTCGGCTTGAAGCTGGAAATGCCCGGCCAGGACTGGCCGTGCATCGTCGGGCGAAGCAGCGCCTCGTCGAAGCCGATGCCGATCCAGTCGGCGATCTCGCGCATCGTCCGGTCCGCGTCCTGGACCAGGGTCTCGTAACGCACGACCTTCAGGCGCGCCGGATCGGCCGTTCGGATCAGATGGTGCATCTCCTGGAACCGGCGCACCTGCAAGGCCAGCAAGGGCCAGCTCAGCAGCTTCTCGCGCCGCAGTTCCCGCGACCGTTTGAGGCTGTCCAGCGAATACAAGGGGTCGCGGACGATGATCAGGGCGCGCCCCTGCGGGCACCAGCGCAGCATGGCCTCCGCCGATTTGCCGAAATCCGGCGATTTCATGCAGCCGAAGCGTCGGGGAGCCTGTCCCAGACCGGCGGCGCAGGCACCCGCCAGCCAGCGCCATAGCGCGTCGACGGTCCGTGGCCGCGGCCCCGAAAGCGCCCGGCGGAAGGCCGATTCATCCCAGGGCCATTCGATGCGGACGGCCGAGACGGACCCGCGTTCCGCCGACTGCACATAGGGTGCATCGAGAGGAGGCATGACCTGTTTGTCGCGAAGGCCGTCGACCAGGGCGCCGACATCCTCCGGCAACGCCTTGAGGAACAGTTCGGCGCCGTCGCCGAGGTCGCGGACATACTCGAACAGGAAGCCTTCGTCGCCCAGCCAGGAAACCTCCGGATGTCCGTCGAACAGATTGTAGAGCAGGCTGGTGCCTGAGCGGGGGGCGCCCGAAATGATCAGGGGCGTGAGCGGTTCAGCCTGCACGGCGCAGCGCCTCGGTCTGAAGGCTGGCGAGCAGCGCCGTATGTGCGGCGGCAAGGGCGGACTCGGAAATCACGTCCGGGTTGAGCATCTTGAAACCTTCCAGGTCGAATGCGGTCTGGATCACCGCCTGAAGAAACCGCTGCCCGTTCCGTGCCGCTGTCGCGCGGTCGAATGCCGGGTTCAGGGCCTGACGCAGCGCGCCGGCAAGGTCCTCCTCCCGGAAGGCCGGGAAGACATGCGGCAGGATATTGTACAGGTTGTGCCGGCCGAAGCTGATCACCGGGCGGCCGGAGACCGCTGCCTCGAAGCCGCCGGTTCCCGTGATGGTCGCGGTTGCGTCCGCCCGCTTCGCCAGTTCCAGTCCAAGCTGGTCCGGGCGGAGCAGCACGACATTCTTGAACTCTGCGATCTGGCCGTAGAAGTCCCGGGGGCGCCGTCCGAACGCGGCAAAGGTCTCCTTGACGGCGAGCACGACACCGGCCGGAAGGTCGCGGGCTAGCGATGCGATGCAGGCCAGCTGCGTGAAGCACTCCGGCGAAAAGCCCTGCAGGGCGATTTCCGGTTCCATGTGCAGCGGGAAATAGACGAAGCGCCGGCCGTCGAGATCCTGCAAGGTCGTGCGGTGGCTGCGCGCAAGTTCGTGCGCGTCGGACGAGCGGCGCCAGAGATAGCCAAGTTCCTCGCCCAGCAACAGGCCGCGGGCCTTCTCATAGCCGCGCGCATGCCAGTAGACATAACGCGCAACCGTTAGCGCCATGCTCTTCAGGGTGCGCGGCATCCCGTAGTTCTGCTGCAGGAACCGGCGCATCTCGACATGCATCGTATAGGGCGTGTCCAGCGGCGGGGGTGCGTCGTCGCCGGTCCGGCCGTAAACCTCCGCAAGCTGCGGCAGGTCGCCGAATTCGCTGTGGGCCCAATATTGCAGGTTCTTGTGCCGTGCGCCGATGAGGGCCCGATAGGGGATGCCGCGGGCCCGCGCGATCACGGCTGCCGACTTGCCGCAGTTGATCAGCAATTTGGGACGATGGCGGTCGATCTCCCCTTCCCAGAACCCGATCTGGTCGAGAACCGCGCGAACCATGCGGGGATAATCCGCCGTCTCCGAGAAGATC
>JBFWNZ010000369.1:0-3621 GCA_050250795.1 Alphaproteobacteria bacterium
AGGAGAAGCGCGAGTTCGGCCATGGCTCGATCCGCGGCCTGTCGGCGCCCGAGACGGCGAACAACGCCGCCTGCTCGGGCTCGTTCCTGCCGCTGCTGACCTTGGGCATCCCCGGCTCGGGCGCGACCGCGATCATGCTGTCGGCGCTGATCTCCTACGGTGTCAATCCAGGCCCCGGCCTGATCATGGAACAGCCGGCGGTGTTCTGGTCGGTCATCATCTCGATGTATCTGGGCAACGTGATCCTGCTGATCCTGAACCTGCCGCTGGTGCCCTATCTGGCGAAGCTGCTGACCCTGCCGACCACGCTGGTCGTGCCGGTGCTGCTGTTCATCACCATCGCCGGCGTCTATCTGATCTCGCTCAGCACGCTGGACATCTATGTCATGGTCGCGCTGGCGCTGATGGCGGTGTTCATGCGGCTGTTCAACTATCCCATGACGCCGCTGTTCCTGGGCTTCGTGCTGGGCAAGCCGATGGAGGCCGCCTTGCAGCGCGCGCTCGCCATCTCCGACGGCTCGATGTCCTTTCTGTGGGACCGGCCGCTGACGCTGTGCCTCACCGTCGTCACCGTCGCCATCGTGCTCTATGCCAGCCTGCGCGGCGTCCAGGGTGCCCAGGGCGGCATGCGCGCGGGCGAGGGCGCCTGAGGGGGCGTGCGACTCCCGTCCTTCGTCTGGCTCAGGACGAGGGAAACCGGTATCCCGCAGTATCTCCCCTCATCCTGAGCCCGACGAAGGATGAGGCGGCTCCGGCCTACACCATCAGCACGGTCGAGCCCATGGTGCGCCGGCCCTCCAGGGCGGCATGCGCCTTGGCGGCGTCGGCCAGCGGATAGCGCTGGTTGACCGGCACCGTCACGCCGTCGCGCATCGCCGCGAACAGCAGCTCCGCCAGCTCCAGGGTCAGCGCCCGCGTCGCGGTGTGGTTGCCCAGATTCGGCCGGTTGACGGTCAGCGACCCCTTGCCCGACAGGATGCCCGGATCGAAGGGCGCGATGGGCCCCCCGGCATTGCCGTAGGTCACGACGAAGCCGAAGGGCGCGGTGCAGTCGAGCGAGCGCATGAAGGTGTCGGCGCCCACGGAATCGTAGACGACATCGGCGCCGCGCCCCTCGCTCAGCGCGCGGGTGCGGGCGACGAAATCCTGGCGCTCGTAGTTGATGACGTGGTCGCAGCCCATCTTGCGGGCGAGCGCGGCCTTGATCTCGCTGCCCACGGTGCCGATCGCGGTCGCGCCCAGCAGCTTCAGCCACTGCACCAGCACGATCCCGACCCCGCCGGCCGCGGCATGCACCAGCACCGTCTGGCCCGGCCGCACGCGATAGCAGCGGTGGAGCAGGAAGGCGGCGGTCAGCCCCTTGAGCAGCGCGGCGGCGGCCAGGTCGTCGGGCATCCAGTCCGGCAGCGGGATCAGCCGGTCGGCCGGATACAGCCGCGCCTCGGCATAGGCGCCGGCCTTGCCCATGACATAGCCCACGCGGTCGCCCGGCTTGACGAGGGTCACGCCCGGCCCCACCGCCTCGACCACGCCCGCCGCCTCCATCCCGATGCCGCTGGGCAGCGCGGCCTTGTGGCCGCCGCGGCGCAGCTGGACATCGGTGAAGTTGAGGCCGACCGCCGTCTGGCGCAGCCGCACCTCGCCGGGGCCGGGCTCGCCGACCTCGACCCGCTCCCATTCCAGCACCTCCGGCCCGCCCTGGCGGCGAAGGATGAAGGCGTGCGTCATGGCGTCGTTCCTCCGGGCGGGCCTCATCCTTCGTCGGGCTCAGGATGAGGGGGTGGGTACTGCCGTCATTCCCGCGGAAGCGGGAATCCAGGGCGATACGACGTGCCGCTTGCCCTGGATTCCGGGTTGCCGCGCACGCGGCCCCCGGAATGACAGATGGGCGTCAGACCGTGAACACCGTCGAGCCGGTGGTCTTGCGGCCCTCCAGGTCGGCATGGGCCTGCGCCGCGTCCTTCAGCGCGTAGCGCTGGTTGATCTCGATCTTCACCCCGCCGCGGATCGCCTCGAACAGCCAGTCGGCCAGCTCCAGGGTCAGCGGCCGGGTCATGGTGTGGGTGTGCAGGCCGGGGCGGGTGAAGTAGAGCGAGCCCTTGGCCGACAGTTCGGCCGGGTTGAAGCCGGCGATCGGCCCCGACGCGTTGCCGAAGGACACGAAGGTGCCGAAGGGCGCGAGGCAGTCGAGCGAGCCGCGGAAGGTGTCGGCGCCGACCGCGTCATAGACCACGGGCACGCCCTTGCCGTCGGTCAGCTCCTTCACGCGGCTGGTGAAGTCCTCGCGCGTGTAGACGATGGTGTGGTGGCAGCCATGCGCGCGGGCCAGCGCCGCCTTCTCGTCGCTGCCGGCGGTGCCGATCACGGTCACGCCCATGCGGTTCAGCCACTGGCAGGCGATCAGCCCGACGCCGCCCGCCGCCGCGTGCAGCAGCACGGTCTGGCCCTTTTCCACCTTGAAGGTGCGCTTGGTCAGATAGGCGACCGTCAGGCCCTTGAGCATGGCGGCGGCCGCCGTCTCGTCCGACACATCGTCCGGCAGCGGGATCAGCCGCCAGGCCGGATATGTGCGCATCTCGGCATAGGCGCCGGGCCGGCCCATGACATAGCCGACGCGGTCGCCCGGCTTCACCTCGGTCACGCCCTCGCCCACGGCCTCGACCACGCCGGTCGCCTCCATGCCGATGCAGCCGGGCAGGTCGACCTTGTACAGGCCGCTGCGCTGATAGGTGTCGATATAGTTCAGGCCGACGACGGTCTGGCGGATCAGCGCCTCGCCCTTGCCGGGCTTCGGTGCGGGCGCCTCCTCCCACTGCATCACCTCGGGACCGCCGGTCCGGTGGATGCGGATTTCATACGGCATGGTCGTTTCCTCGGGTCAAATCGAAGTCTCTATTGTGCCGTCATTCCGGCCGCAGCGCAGCGGAGAGCCGGAATCCAGGGCGCCAGGCAGGGTGCCGCTGGCCCTGGATTCCCGCGTTCGCGGGAATGACGGATGGGTGGGGTTCGGCATCGGTCAGCGCAGCAGCCAGTCGCGCAGCAGGGCGGTGACGGCGGCCGGCTGCTCCATGGTCGACAGATGGCCGCATTCCTCGACGATGCACAGCCGCGCGCCGGGGATGCCGGCGGCGATCTCCTCATGCACCTCGACCTTGGTGCCCATGTCCTGGCGCCCGACCAGGACCAGGGTCGGCACCGCGATCCGGCCCAGTTCCGCCACGCTGTCGGGGCGGCTCATGATCACCTTCATCTGCTGGGCATAGACCTTGGCGCCGATGCGGCGGTTCATCGCCTTGACCCGCAGATGCATCGGATGGGTGTGGTCGGCGGCGAGGTCGGGATGCAGGAACACCGGCATCTGGCGCTTGATGCACTCCTCGAACTGCCCGGCCTCGGCCGCCGCGATGGCCTCCTTGCGGAAAATCGTCTGGTCGGGCCGGTCGGCGCGGGCCGAGGTGTCGAGCAGCGCCAGCTTGGCGATGCGCTCGGGCGCCTGGCGCATCAGCTCGAAGGCGAGATAACCCCCCATCGACAGGCCGGCATAGGCGAATTTCGGCGGCGCGGATGCCAGCAGGCGGCGCGCCATGCCCTGGATCGTCTCGTCATGCAGGGTGTCGACCA
>JBFWNZ010000370.1:0-3594 GCA_050250795.1 Alphaproteobacteria bacterium
AAGCGCGCAGGTCCGGTCCGCGCCGCTTCAGGTCGAGCAGGACATAGGCCACCCGCTGGCCCGGCCCGTGATAGGTGAACTGGCCGCCGCGGCCGGTGCGATGGACGGGGAAGCGGTCGGGCGCCAGCAGATCGGAGTCGCGCGCGCTGGTGCCGGCCGTGTAGAGCGGCGGGTGTTCCAGCAGCCAGACCAGTTCCGCCGCGCCTGCGTCCCGGATCGCGGCGACCCGCTCCTCCATCGCGGCCACCGCGGCGGCATAGTCCACCGGGGTGTCGGAAATCCGCCATTCCGGCGATTGCGATGCGGCTCTGACGGTCTGCAAGGCGGTCGGCACGGCCCTCTCCCTTGCGCCCGGTGGCGCGATTTGCTATCTGCCGCGGATCATAGCCTCTGCCGGCTCGTCCGGCGATGGCGGACACCGATGCGGTCGTGGCGGAATTGGTAGACGCGCAGCGTTGAGGTCGCTGTGGGGGAAACTCCGTGGAAGTTCGAGTCTTCTCGACCGCACCAAAATTAAGGCCCGCTGAACGTTAGCGGGCCTTTCGTTTTTCGGCGCCGTGGCAGAGACTGCGGCGGAAACAGAACGCCGCCCGGCGGCGAGGGGAGGCGCGGCCGATGGCTGACAACATCGATAATGCGGCGCTGGACTATCACCGCCGCGCACCGGCCGGAAAGCTGGCCGTCGTGGCCACGAAGCCGCTGGCCACGCAGCGCGATCTTGCGCTCGCCTATTCGCCCGGCGTCGCCGCTGCATCCACACTGATCGCAGGCGATCCGCGCGAGGCCGCCAGCGTGACGGCGCGCGGCAACCTGGTCGGGGTCGTCACCAATGGCACGGCGGTGCTCGGGCTCGGCAATATCGGGCCGCTGGCGTCCAAGCCGGTGATGGAAGGCAAGGCGGTTCTGTTCAAGAAGTTCGCCGGCATCGACGTCTTCGATATCGAGGTGGACGCGACCGATCCCGACCGCTTCATCGACATCGTCGCGGCGCTGGAGCCGACCTTCGGGGCGATCAACCTGGAGGATATCAAGGCCCCGGAATGCTTCGAGATCGAGGGGCGTCTGCGCGAGCGGATGAACATCCCCGTCTTCCACGACGACCAGCATGGCACGGCGATCATCGTCGCCGCCGCCATCTACAACGCGCTGCAGATCACGGGGAAGCGGTTCGAGGATATCAAGCTGGTGACCTCGGGCGCCGGGGCGGCGGCACTGGCGAGCCTGGAACTGTTGGTCAGCATGGGCCTGCCGCGCGAGAACATCTGGGCGACCGATATCGTCGGCGTGGTCTATGAGGGCCGGACCGAGTTGATGGATGCGCGCAAGGCGCGCTTCGCGCAACGGACCGAAGCCCGGAAGCTGGCCGACGTGATCGCGGGAGCGGACGTGTTCCTGGGTCTGTCTGCGCCGGGCGTGCTGCGGCCTGAGATGGTGGCGCAGATGGCGCCCGACCCGGTGGTCCTGGCCCTGGCCAACCCGGTTTCGGAGATCATGCCGGAGGAGGCCAAGGCGGTGCGGCCGGACGCGATCATCGCCACCGGCCGCTCCGACTATCCCAATCAGGTCAACAACGTGCTCTGCTTTCCCTTCATCTTCCGGGGCGCGCTGGATGTGGGCGCGACCGAGATCAACGAGGAGATGAAGATCGCCTGCGTCAAGGCGCTGGCGCGGCTGGCACGGGCCGAGGGGTCCGAGGTCGTGGCGCGTGCCTATGGCGACCAGCCGATGTCCTTCGGGCGCGACTATCTGATCCCCAAGCCCTTCGATCCGCGGCTGATCCTGGAGATCGCGCCGGCCGTCGCCGAGGCGGCGATGGCCAGCGGCGTGGCGACGCGGCCGATCGCGGACATCGCAGCCTATCAGCAGAGCCTGAACAGCTTCGTGTGGCGCTCCGGACTGGTGATGAAGCCGGTCTTCGACCGCGCCAAGCAGGACCCGCGCCGGGTCGTTTATGCCGAGGGCGAAGACGAGCGTGTGCTGCGGGCCGTCCAGGTGGTGGTGGATGAAGGGCTGGCGAAACCGATCCTGCTCGGCCGGCCGGCCGTGGTAGGCGAGCGCATCCGCCGTCTGGGACTGCGTCTGGCGGAGGGCCGCGATTTCGTGCTGGTCGATCCCGAGGACGATCCGCGCTATCGCGAGTACTGGACCGAGTACCATGCGCTGATGGCGCGCCGCGGCGTCTCGCCCGATCTGGCGCGAACGCTGGTTCGCACCAACACCAGCGTGATCGCGGCGATCATGCTGCGCCGTGGCGAGGCGGACGCCATGCTTTGCGGCACGGTCGGCCGGTACGAGGACCATCTCAGGCATGTGGTCGACATCATCGGCCGGCGTGCGGGCGTGCGCGATGTCTCCGCGCTGGGGCTCATGGTGATGGCCAACGGCCTCTACTTCATCGGCGACACCCATGTGACGCCCGATCCCACCAGCGATGAGGTGGTGGAGATGACCGTGCTGGCGGCCGAGGAAATGCGCCGCTTCGGCATCGAGCCCAAGATCGCGCTGCTGTCGCATTCGAACTTCGGCACCTCCAGCCATCCGAGTGCCGTGAAGATGCGCGAAGCGGCGGCGATCCTTGCCCGCGATCATCCGGACCTGGAGGTCGATGGCGAGATGCATTGCGATACCGCCATCGACGAGACGATCCGCAACCGGCTGTTTCCCGGCTCCCGGCTGGAAGGGCGGGCAAATCTGCTCGTCATGCCGTCGCTGGATGCGGCCAATATCGCGTACAACATGTTGAAGTCGATCGGCGAGGGGCAGCCGGTCGGGCCGATCCTGCTGGGGGTCGATCGCCCGGCCCATGTGGTAACGCCGTCGATTACGGCGCGCGGCCTTGTGAACATGACCGCGCTGGCGGTGGTGGACGCGCAGAGTTAGCGGAAACGGCGACCCGGCGGCAGCCGGGCCGGGACGGCAGATCGAAACGGACGGGCGCGGCCGGACCGGCCGCCGGAGTACGGGGCATGGCGCAGTCCGGAGTGAGCCCAAGCGGCGAACGCGACCAGTTGGGAGGGCTGTATGGCCTTACCTCGGAACTGGTTCGCGATGTCCAGACGGCCTTGGCCGAGGATCGGACCGAGGCGGTGGCGGAGGCTATCGGCCGTCTGCATGCCGCAGACCAGGCCGACCTGTTCGAGCAACTGGCTCCCGACGAACGCGAACGGATGGTCTCGGTCGCGGCGGGCGTGCTCCAGCCCGAGTTCTTCGCCTATCTCGACGAGACCGTCCGCGAGGAAATGCTGGAGGAACTGGACACCGGCCAGATCGCGGCGGTGATCCAGGGTCTGGACAGCGACGACGCCATCGACCTGATCGAAGATCTGGAGGAGGACGAGCAGCGTGAGCTGCTTGCGGAGCTTCCGGCCGCGGCGCGCGCGCAGTTCGAGCAGGGGCTGGCCTATCCCGAGGACAGCGCCGGACGCCTGATGCAGCGCGAGGCGGCCATCGTCCCGTCCTTCTGGACGGTGGGGCGTACCATCGACCATATGCGCGCGGCCGGCGATGAGGTGCCCAAGACCTTCTACGATATCTTCGTGCTCGGTCCGACATATCGTCCGCTCGGCATCGTGCCCGTCAGCCGTCTGCTGCGCG
>JBFWNZ010000371.1:0-3593 GCA_050250795.1 Alphaproteobacteria bacterium
CGATCCTTGAGATAGGTGGTGAAGGGGATGGCCGGGTCCTCGGCATTGCAGACGGCCTTGACGAAATTGAGGTCGGCTCCGGCACTGAAAAAGCGCTGATTGCTGCGGAAATGCAGCACGCGAAGATCGGTCCGTCGCTCCATCCGCATGACAATGGCCTTGAGGCCGGCGGCGAATTCGGGATTGAAGGCGTTGACCGGGGGCCGCTGCATCGTGACGGTGACGACTGCGCCCTTGTCTTCGACGTCGAACCATTGTTGACCCTGGGTTTCGGTCATCTTTCTGTCCCTTGGCGTGGAGATGCGGCGGTGTGGGCCGTCATCATGTCCGAGGCAGCCCTGATCGACAATACGTCCGGACGAGCGGTGCATCCTGCCAGGGCTGCGTTATGCGCAGCCCTCAATCTTGAGAAAGATCGTCTCGAATGACCGAGCCGTCGAAGCAATCGACAGCGCCTGCCGGGAAGGGGTTCCTGGTGCCGATGAGCGTGCTGCTCGTCGTGGCGGCGCTGATGAACTATTCCACGACGGTCATGCCGGTGCTCGCACCGGAGGCGGCGGCCGATCTGGGGATCGATCTGGCGCTGATCGGCTTCTACTCGTCCTTCATGTCGGCGGGCTCGATCCTTGTGTTGTTCGTGTCCTGGCCCTTGATCGCACGCTTCGGCGGTCTGCGCGGCAGTCAGCTCTGCCTGTTGCTGGTGGGGGGCGGGCTTCTGCTGACGCTATTCGGCGGTCCGGCGGCATTGTTCGCCAGCGCCTTCATCAGCGGTATCGGCCTCGGCGCCGGCACGCCCTGCTCATCGCAGGTGCTGGCCTTGCATACGCCGCCGCGCCATCGCGGCCTGGTGTTTTCCATCAAGCAGGCGGGCGTGCCGCTGGGCGGTGTGGCGCTTGGCCTTGTCGTGCCCTGGATCGTTCTCAATTACGGCTGGCGGGTGGCGGTGCTCAGCACCGCGCTGGCCTGTATCGCGGTCATCCTGATCGTCCAGCCGTTCCGCGCCAAATACGAATCCGAGCGCACGCAGTCGTTCCGCATCGACCATCCGGCCAAGCTGATCACCACGCCGCTGCGTCTGGTTCTGGGAAACCGCCGGCTCCGGCGCGTGACCTTCGCGGCGACCTGCTTCGTCATGATGCAGTACGCCCTCACGACCTTTCTCGTCGCCTATCTGCATACCCGGATCGGTCTCAGCCTCACCGAGGCCGGGATCGTGTTCACCGCAGCGGCGGGAAGCGCGATCGCCAGCCGTATCCTGTTCGGTCTGATGGCAGACAGCGCCTTCGGCCCGCACCGGACGCTGGCGGTACTGGGTTTCGTCATGAGCGGTGCGGCGGTGGCCGTGGCACTGCTGTCCCCGGACTGGCCCTTCTGGGCGATCCTTGCGGCCTGCACCCTTCTGGGAACCGCGGCAATGGGCTGGAACGGCGTGGTGCTGGCGGCCTTGGCGAACATGGTCCCGCCAGGCCAAGCCGGTCCGGCCACGGCTGCATCGCAGCTGTTCAACTACACCGGCATCATGACCGGCCCGGCGGCGTTCAGCGGTATTCTGCTGGTTACGGACAGTTATGGGATCGCCTATGGGGTCATGGCCGCCGCCGCTGCCGGGGCCGGGCTGCTGATGCTGCTGTCGGCGGAGAAGCCGGCGATCCCATAGCATCGCGTGCAATCGCCCGATGCCCTCCCTTCACCTGCGTTCGCAACGGCGTTAGGTTCGAGCGTAAAGGGGCAGGCTTTGAAAGCGGGGGCATGACATGGCATCGGCCGCGACGGAATCGGCGCTGGATGTTGCGCGATGGTTCGTCGATCGGGCACGCCTGGAGGACAGCTACCTGCAAGCGCAGAAGCTGCAGCGACTGCTTTACCTGGCGCAGGGCCTGTATGCCGGCGCCTATCACGGCCGCCGCTTGATGCCCGCCGTGTTCGTGGCCCATGAGATGGGTCCCGTCGAGCCGAATGTCTTTCGCGCCTTCGAACTGGGGCGGCCGCCAATTCCCGAAGTGTCGCCGAGCGCCGAGGTCGTGAACTATCTCGAACTCGTGTGGCGGAAATACGGGACGCTCTCCACCGAGCGTCTGAACGACATGGTCCGCCGGCACGACATCTTCCTGGCGGCCCGGGCACAGGGCGAGAACGAGGAAATCACGATCGAAGCCATGGCTGCATTCTTCACCCGCAAGGAGGATCCGAAGCCTTCGGTGCGAACCTCCGACGGGCGGGTGGTGCAGAAATGGATTCCGCCCACCCGGGCCGTGCGGACGAAGTGAGTAAGCCGTTCAGCGCTTGCGCAACCAGTTGAGAGCGAACGCAACCGCTAGAACCGCCAAGCCGACGACGTTCACCAAGACCGACCCGATGTAAATCCACAAGACCAGATAGAGCGACGCGATCAACAGCGTCAGCGATGCCACGCGCGCGCCGAATGCGGTGAATTCGCGAAATGAAATCCGGTTGCCGCCCTTTTCGGCAAGGCCCGTCACGGTGACGTTCGCCGATGCTCCGATGAGGGTGCCGTTGCCGCCAAGGCACGCGCCCAGTGCCAGGGACCACCAGAGCACCTGGCTTTCCGCCGCCGTGCCCAACTGCGCGATGAGGCTGGCAACAAGCGGGATCGTCACCGCCGTGTAGGGAATGTTGTCGATGACGGCGGAAAGCACGCCGGACACCCACAGGATCACGAGGCTCGCAAGCAGCAGCGTTGCATTCTGGGAGAAATCAAGACCGCCGGAGATCCCTTGGATGATCCAGGCCAGGCCCTCAGCGAGGCTCTCGATCAGCCCCGTCGCGACGGCGGCGCCGACCATGATGAACAGGAACATGAAGAAGGCGAGGGTGGGCCACTCGATCTCGCTCTCCAGAATATGCAGCACGCCGTGCTGGCGCTCTTCGAGCGTCGGCTTGTGTTCCTTGAGATAGTAGTAGTCCTGAAGCAGCAGAATGAGGGCGATGCCGATGACCGCGGGAACCGCGACCGGCATTCCGGTCAGCGTGTGGGTCATGAAGCCGAGGAAGATGAAGGCGGTGATGACACACGAGGCCCGAAGCAGCGGAACATTGGTCAGTCGCGCACCGGTGGGAAGAGCCGCCTCGGCATGGTCCGCGTCCGCCGCACCGCCGATATCCGCCGGGTAGTAGCGCTTCGCGTGCCACACGAGCATGATCATCATGAACAGGACCGGAACGGTCAGGTTGTAAATGAAGTCCATGAAGGACAGGCCGGTCCGCGGGTCGGCGCCGATCAGGACATTCGGCGGGTCGCCGATAAGGGTCGCAGTACCGCCGATATTGGCGGCCATTACCATCGGCAGGAAGAACGCGGCGCCGTTGATGCGGAGCCGGCGTGCCATCTCCGATGCCATTGGATAGGTGAAAATCACGGTCGTGACGTTATCGAGGATCGCCGACAGGACACCGGTGAACCAGATGATGAGCGACGCCGCCCGGCTTGGATTTCCGCGCGACCGCTCAAGCAACCGATCGACCGCCCAGGGAAATACGTTGGTGGTCTTCAGCACGCCGACCAGCGCCATCCTGCTGCCCAGAAGCAATATGACGTTGAGGTCTACGGACTCCTGCGCCGTCTCGAACGAGAT
>JBFWNZ010000372.1:0-3582 GCA_050250795.1 Alphaproteobacteria bacterium
GCAGACCGGCCTCGTCATGGCGCCGATCTATGCCTATGGCTCGGAGGAGCAGAAGCAGCGCTTCCTGCCCGGCATGCAGACCGGCGAGATCATCGGCTGCTTCGGGCTGACCGAGCCGGACCACGGCTCGGACCCCAGCGGCATGCAGACCCGCGCCCGCAAGGTGGATGGCGGCTACAAGCTGTCGGGCACCAAGCAGTGGATCACGCATTCGCCCATCGCCGATGTGGCGGTCGTCTGGGCCAAGGACGACCAGGGCACCATCGGCGGCTTCATCATCGAGCGCGACAAGGTCGGGCCGGAATTCGCGACGCCGAAGATCGAGGGCAAGTTCTCGGTCCGCGCCTCGCCCACCGGCTTCGTCATGATGGACGAGGTGTTCGTGCCGGACGAGAACCGCCTGCCCAACGCACGCGGCCTTTCGGCACCGCTCTCGGCGCTGACCAACGCCCGATTCGGCATCTGCTGGGGCGCGATGGGGGCGGCGGAGTTCTGCTGGCATGCGGCGCGGCAATACACGCTGGACCGCAAGCAGTTCGGCCGGCCGCTGGCCGCCAACCAGCTGGTGCAGAAGAAGCTGGCGGACATGCAGACCGAGATCACGCTGGGCCTGCACGCGGCCTTCCGGCTGAGCCGTCTTCGCGAGGAGGGCAAGGCGACGCCGGAGATGATCTCGCTGGTCAAGCGCAACAACACCGGCAAGGCGCTGGAGATGGCGCGCGTCGCCCGCGATATGCATGGCGGCAACGGGATCATCGACGAGTATCATGTGATCCGGCAGATGGCGAATATGGAGACCATCAACACGCTGGAAGGCACGCACGATATCCATGCCCTGATCCTGGGCCGGGCGCAGACCGGGATTTCGGCGTTCAGCTGACCGGCGGGTGCCGTCTCTGGACGGCACGCCCCGCCGGATGCGATATTGCGGACGCGAAAAGACTCCCGTCCGAGGAGCGCGAGGGGCAATGACGACAGCGATCACGCGGCTGATCACCCTGTTTCAGGGGCGCCTGGTCGGCACCGATCCGTTCGGCAACCGCTACTATGAGGAGCGGCGCGCGCCGAAGGAGGGCCGCCGCCGCCGCTGGGTGGTGTATGAGGGCGAGGACGAGGCGAGCCGCGTTCCGCCGGAATGGCATGCCTGGCTGCACTACACGGTCAAGGAGGTTCCCGACAATGCCGGCCGGCCGCACCGGGACTGGCAGAAGGCGCATGTGCCGAACCTGACCGGCACGCCCGGCGCCTATCGCCCGCCGGGCCATACCCTGCAGGGCGGGCACCGCGACCGCGCCACCGGCGATTACGAACCCTGGACGCCCGCCTGAACGCGCATGGAGCGGCGGGGGCTGCATATCGCATTGGGCGCGGTCGTTCTGGCTCTGCTTGCGGGGCTGATCGTCGCGTCGTATCGCGGCGGGCCCAGCGCCGCCGCGCAGGGCTATGCCCTGACCGCGCGCTACAACACCGTCGATGGGGTGAAGCCGGGGACGCCCGTGCTGCTGGCGGGGATCAAGATCGGCCAGGTGAGCGGGCACGCCTATGAATCGGCAAGCCACCGCGCCGTGCTGACCTTCACCATCGCCGACGGGGTCGCACTGCCGACCGACAGCGTCGCCAAGATCGTCAGCGAGGGGCTGCTCGGCAGCAAGTACATCAAGGTCGACGCCGGCGGCTCGCCCGACATGATGCGGCCGGGCGACGAGTTCGAGTATGTCCAGGATGCGGTGGACATGCAGGAAGTGCTGGAGAAGATCGTGCTGAACGCCGAAGCGCGGCGGGCCGAGGCCCGTGCCGCGGCGGAGCATGCGGCGGTCCCACCGCCGCCGCCCGCAGAGGCGCCGGCGCAGCCGGGATCGTTCGGGAGCTTTCTGAACCCATGAAGCAAGGCATCATCGAAACCGTCCTGGGCGGCGTCGTCCTGCTGGTTGCGCTGGTCTTTCTGGCCTTCGCCTATACCAGCAGCGATCTGCGGCCGGTTCAGGGCTATCGGGTCACCGCGCAGTTCAATGCCATCGACGGCCTGACCGTCGGCAGCGACGTGCGGATCGCCGGCGTCAAGGTGGGCAGCGTGGTCGGCCAGCATATCGACCCCGACACCTATCGCGCCGTCGTGACGCTGAGCCTCAGCCCAGAGGTGCGGCTGCCGGCCGACACGGTGGTGAAGATCGCGAGCGAGGGGCTGCTGGGCGGCAAATACGTCAAGCTGGAGCCCGGCGGCGGCGAGCGCATCGTGACGGCGGACGGGCAGCTGACCGAAACCCGCGACGTGGTCTCGCTGGAGGAACTGCTGGGCCGGGTGATCTTCCTCGTCACCGACGAGCCGAAGGGCTAGGCACGCCGCCTTGAAGCCGCCGCATTCCCGCGCCAGATTGCACTGCATGACCCGCTTGCGTATCGCCGCCGCCATCCTGCTCGGCTGCCTTGGCTTTGCCGCCGCGGCGCAGGCGTTTCCCGGCGATACCGTGGTGCTGCAGGGCATGGACAAGGTGACGGCGCGGGTCTGGACCTTCGAGGTCCCGATCGAGCGTGCCGTGCGGTTCGGCTCGCTGCAGATCGTCGCCCATGCCTGCGACCGCACGCCGCCCGAGGAGCCGCCCGAGAGCACGGCCTTCCTCGAAATCCACGACGTTCACGGCGGCGACCCGGCGGTGAACCTGTTCTCCGGCTGGATGTTCGCCTCCAGCCCCGGCCTGAACGGGCTGGAGCATCCCGTCTACGACGTCTGGCTGCTGGAGTGCAAAAAGGCGCAGGGATAGCGGCCGGGGGCGTCTATCCCAGCAGCAGCGATTCCAGGTCGCTGGGATGGCTCTCGGGGTGGAAGCGCGCCTCGACGCGCAGCGCCTCGGCCAGCAGCTTGCGGTACTCGTTGCGCGGCACCTCCACCGCCCCGAAACGGGTCAGGTGCTTGGTCACGAACTGGGTGTCGATGAACACGAAGCCGCCGGCGACCAGCCGCTCGGCCAGGCTGACCAGCGCCACCTTGCTGGCGTCGCGCTCGCGGCTGAACATGCTCTCGCCGAAGAACACGCCGCCCAGCGCCACGCCGTAGAGGCCGCCGGCCAACTCGCCCGCATGCCAGCATTCGACGCTGTGCGCGCGGCCCATATGGAACAGCGAGGTGTAGAGGGTGACGATGCGGTCGTTGATCCAGGTGCGCGGCCGCTCGGAGGTGGCCTCGGCGCAACCCTCGATCACCCCCTCGAAGTCGCGGTCGAAGGTGACCTCGAAGCAGCCGCTGCGCATGGTGCGGACCATGCGGCGCGAGACGTGGAAGCGGTCGAGGGGAATGATTCCGCGCATCCGCGGATCGACCCAGAACAGCTCCGGATCGTCGCGGTCCTCCGCCATCGGGAACACCCCGACGGCATAGGCCTTGAGCAACATGTCCGGAGTCAGATCCGGCATCTGCATGGCTGGTCTCCCGGCCTCGCAACCGACCCGCCGCGTCCGTCGCAGCGGATCGGAAAACCCTCCAAGACCTTCATCTGTAACCGAATTGCCGCGTTGCGGCAATCCGCCGGCAACATTCTATCCCGCCTGCTTCAGCCAGTGTTCCAGCCAGTGGATGTCATAGTCGCC
>JBFWNZ010000373.1:0-3563 GCA_050250795.1 Alphaproteobacteria bacterium
GCCCCCGGCAATGGTGGTCGCGCCGTAAGGCGCGCCCCCGGTGATCTCGTCGAGCCGCATCTGCCCCTGGAAGCTGTAGGGCAGGCCGACCACGATCATACCGAAATGCAGCAGGTTGGTGATGATCGAGAACAGCGTCGTCTCCTGTCCGCCATGCTGGGTCGCGGTCGAGGTGAAGGCCGCGCCGACCTTGCCGTTCAGCGCACCCTTCGCCCACAGGCCGCCGGCTTGGTCGAGGAAGGCGGCCATCTGCGACGACATGCGGCCGAAGCGTGTGCCGGTGCCGACGACGATGGCGTCGTAATGCTCCAGATCGGCGACCGTTGCGACGGGCGCCGTCTGGTCCAGCTTGAAATGGGCGTTGCGTGCGATCTCCTCGGGCACCGTCTCCGGCACCCGCTTCACGTCCACGGCGGCGCCGGCAGACCGCGCGCCTTCGGCGACGGCTTCGGCCATCCGCTCGATATGGCCGTAGGTGGAGTAGTAGAGGACCAGAACCTTGGGCATGTCAGTCTCCATTCGATAAGGGTGCGATCAGGCCGCGTCGACGAGGACGATCTCTGCGTCCTCGATGGCGGTCACATGAATGCTGTCGACATCGCGGATCGCGGCGCCGTCGCGGGCGTCGAGCCGCACGCCGTTCACCTCGATCGCGCCGCTGGCGGGCACCAGATAGACCTTGCGGTCGGGTCCGACGGCGTAATCCACGCTGTCGCCCGCCTTGACCGTCGCGCCGGCGACGCGGGCGTCGGTGCGGATCGGCAGCGCGTCCTCGTCCCCGGCCATGCCGCTCGCCAGCGTGACGAAGCGGCCGGACCGCGCGTCCCGAGGGAAGGGGCGGGTGCCCCAGGACGGCGCCTCGCCGCGCCGGCTCGGCAGAATCCAGATCTGGAACAGCCGGGTCTCCTCGTCCTCCAGGTTGTATTCGGAATGGACGATGCCGGTGCCCGCCGACATCACCTGCACGTCGCCGGCCTCGGTGCGGCCGTGATTGCCCAGGCTGTCGCGATGCGTGATCGCGCCCTGCCGGACATAGGTCACGATCTCCATGTCCGAGTGCGGGTGCGGCGGAAAGCCGGTGCCCGGCGCGATGGCATCGTCGTTCCAGACCCGCAGCGAGCCCCAATTCACCCGCTTCGGGTCGTGATAGCCGGCAAAGGAGAAATGGTGTTTGGCGTCCAGCCAGCCGTGATCCGCACCGCCCAGGCTGTCGAAGGGTCTACGCTCGATCATGGTCCGTCTCCTTACTTGCAAAGCGCCGCGTCGCGGCGGTCTTGGCAATAAGATAAGGAGGCGTTTAATCTCTTAAATAGAGATGATCGAAACGCACTGTTTCCAAATTCGACATGTCGAACCTACCTGACCTGGAAGCCTGGGCGGTCTTTGCGAAGGTGGCGGAGCGGGGCTCGTTTGCGGCGGCGGCCGCCGAACTTGCCATGTCCAAGGCCACGGTTTCCAAGGCGGTCGGCCGTCTGGAGCAGCGGCTGGGAACGCCGCTGCTGCATCGGACCTCACGGCGGCTGTCGCTGACCGAAAGCGGCCGGATGGCGCTGGAGCGGGCCGCGCGCATCCTGGCGGAAGGCGAGGCGGTCGAGGACGAGGTGTCCGAGCGGATGGCCGAACCGCGCGGGCTGGTCCGGCTGGCCGCACCGATGTCCTTCGGAATCCAGCATCTCGGCCCGCTGTTGCCGGCGTTCCTTGCGCAATGCCCCAACGTCACCGTCGAACTGGAACTGAGCGATGCGCATATCGACCTTGTGGCCGCAGGGGTCGACGTGGCGTTGCGGATCGGAAATCTGGCCGATTCGTCGTTGCGCGCGCGGCGCCTGTTCACCGTGCGCCGTCCGCTGGTCGGCGCGCCCGCCTATTTCGCACAGCACGGCTATCCGGCGCATCCGCGCGATCTCGCCAGCCATCGGGCCATCCTCTACACGCATGTGACCTCGCCTTCCGTGTGGCAGTTCCATCATCCGCAGGAGGGCGAGTTCGCGGTGAAGGTGGCGGGGCCGCTGCTGGTCAACAACGCCGATGTTGCCCTGCCCGCGCTGCTGTCGGGTGCCGGGATCGCGCTGCAGCCGGAATTCATGGTCTGGCGGGAATTGCAGGACGGGCGGTTGGAGGAGATCCTCGCGGACTGGTCGATCGCGCCCGCCTCGCTGCATATCGTGACTCCGCCCGGCTCGCTGCGGCCAGCCAGGGTCACGGCGCTCATCGAGTTTCTGACCGCGCATTTCCTTCGCGTGCCATGGGCGCGAAGAGCGGGCGAATAGGGCCTCCTGCGCCGCCGCGGTTAGAAACTTCTTAACCATTCAGCCCTCACTATCCGGGGAGCCGTTGATCGCGTTCCGGCTGCGTTCGCCGCCGCCGGAGTCCTGCGTGCAATGCTTTGACAAGACCTCATATTTCGCGCCGGTCCCGGTTGGCGCATGGGTGGCACAGGGTGGAAAGCGGAGACTTGGCATGTGCCGAGGATCGGTGGCTCGTCGGCTTTCGGGTCGGCGATCGTCACTGTGCCTTGCCGCTGGGCGCAGTGGATCGCGTGGTTCCCATGGTGGACATCCTGCCGGTCCCGCCCGTCTCGCCGGTGGTTGTCGGGCTGATCAATTTTCACGGCACGCCGGTGCCGGTCTTCGACCTGCTGCGAAGGGCGCAACACGACCCGGCCAGCTATGGCGCCGCCGCCTTTCTGCTGATCGGCCGCACGGCGCGCCGGCCGTTCGCGATGGCCGCCAGCGCCGTCGATGGGGTCATGCGGGTTCCGGGAACCCGCATTTCAGCGATGAAGGAGCTGCTTCCGGGTGCCGGCATGCTGCCGTCCGTGCTGCCGGGCGAGAGGGGGATCGTGTTCGTCCACGATCCGGAGACCTTCCTCACATCGGATGAGGAGCACCATCTCGATTCCGCACTCCTGGCGGCGGCACCGTGAAGACCGAGATCCCTCCATCTCTCCTCGCTGCCGTTCGGTTCCTGGTCGAGCAACGCCTCGGCCTGCGTCTGGCGGCCCATCAGGATGTGAGTCTTGCTGGAGCCTTGCAGGAAATCCTTGCCCGGCGGCCCCGGATCGATGCCGTCAGCCTGCTCGATCGGCTGACCGTCGAGCCGGTCGACGGTTCCCTCTGGCAGCAGGTCGTCGCGCGGGTGACGGTCGGCGAAACCTCGTTCTTCCGGCACCGCGAATGGTTCGGTGCGATCGAGGCCGCCGTGCTCGTTCCGCTGATCGCCGAACGCCGTGCGGCAGCCCGCCGGTCGGCGTCGCTGTGGAGTGTCGGCTGCGCCACGGGTGAGGAGCCCTATACGCTGGCGATGATCCTGCACCGGCTGATTCCGGACGCTGCGGACTGGACGCTCCTGCTTCAGGCATCCGATGTCGATGCCGAAGCGCTCGCGAGTGCCGAGCGCGGGGAATATCGCGAGTGGTCCTTGCGCGAGATCGATCCGATGGCGCGGGACCGGCATTTCGTCCGCCGCCGGGACAAGCGGAGCGAGACCTATCGGTTGAACGACGCAATCCGCGCCATGGTGCGCTTCGGATACATGAATCTGGCCGATCCCTTCTGGCCGCC
>JBFWNZ010000374.1:0-3557 GCA_050250795.1 Alphaproteobacteria bacterium
AGGTTCTCGATCGGTGCTGCGGTCGCCGCCATGTGCATGCCGGTCAGCAGGATGTGGAGTTCGACATCGCTGCGCGCTGCCAGGGCGTGCCAGACCGGAGACAGGATGCCGGTATCGGCACGGCCGGATGAAACGGACAGAATTCGGGTCATACCGGCCCGGCGATGTCTTCCGCGGTGATCGCCGCGTCCGCAGCGACGGCCCGGCAGAGCGGCTTTCCAACGGGCGATTGCGCCGGCGGCAGGCCATCGGCGGGCCGCTTGAGCGTCAAGTCGTCGGGCCCCAGGACGGTGCCCGCCGGCAGAGGCCGCGCCGCATGCCATGATCGCCGGACCAGCCGGGCCGTTTCCGCCTCTCCGGGTGCAGGAGCCTTGATTCCGTCGCCGAGTGCGGCCGCCGTCTCGGTCAGGCGCCGGATCATCGTGCCCAGTTCGTCCGGTTCCAGCGATGCGCGATGGTCGGGGCCGGGCAGGGAGCGGTCGAGCGTGAAATGCTTCTCGATCACGGATGCGCCGAGGGCGACCGCAGCGATGGCGGCGTGATCGCCCAGGCTGTGGTCGGAATAGCCGACCGGCAGGCCGAATGCGGCCGCCATCGTGTGGATGGCTGACAGGTTCAGGGCCGTCACGGGGGCTGGGTACAGGGATGTGCAATGAAGCAGCGTGATATCCTGTGCGCCATGCGCGCGCAGCACCGCGATGGCCTCGCCGACCTCGTCCAACGTCGCCATTCCCGTCGACAGCAGCACCGGAAGGCCCAGCCCGGCAAAGCGCGCCAGGGCGGGCGTGTTCGTCAGCTCGCCGGACGCGACCTTGATGCGGTCCATGCCCAGCGCCACCAGCGCTTCGACCTGATCGACGTCGAAGGCCGTCGCCATGAAGCCGATACCGGCCTTGCGGCACGCCGCGGCAATCGTCGCAAAGGCGTCGAGCGGCAATTCCAGTTTGCGCAGCAGAGCCGCCTGTTCGGTCTCGCCGGTATTGTCTGCCTGATAGGCTGCGGTGCGGGCGCCATGCGAAACGAGCTTGTCCGCCGAGAAGGCCTGAAACTTGACATAGTCTGCGCCTGCCTCCGCGGCAGCCGTTACCATGGCGAGGGCACGGTCGAGATCGCCGTTATGATTCACGCCCGCTTCGGCGATGACCGTTGGGGCCGTCATCGGGGATAGCGTCCAAGGGCTGGAACGAGTGTGCCCGCGGGCACTTCGGCGCCTGGCAGGACGACGGCGCCGGCACCGACAAGTGCCGCTTCGCCGACCCGAGCCGCGCCGAGCACGATCGCACCCGGCGCGATATGCGCGCCCGTCCCGATATCGGCTTCATGTTCGATAATGGCGCCGGTATTGACGATTGCCGCCTCGCGGATCATGGCCGCCGGATTGACGATGGCGCCGGCCAGAACCATCGCGCCGGCCGCGATATCCGCGTCGCTGGCGACCGTCGCCCGCGCATGGCGCAAGGCAACGGTTGCGATGCCGCGCGCCGCATAGCGACGAAAGACGGCGAGGCGATTCTGCAATCCCGCCGGAGCGATGCCGCCGATTCCCATGACGAATCCTTCGACCGTCTCCGGTGGCGTTGCGTCGTCGGAAATTCGCGGCAGGTCGAGCCAAATAGCGGGTTGCCGGTCGGCATAGGCGACGATCCGATGCCCGCTCGACGCGGCGGCCTCGGCCACAACCCTGGCATGGCCCCCTGCTCCGACGAGCAGCAGGTTCACACGGTCGCTCCCAGCGTCGCGGCGTACCAGGACCGGGCCGCGGCGATCACGCGGTCCTGCTCGGCTTCGGTCAGCGACGACGAGCAGGGCAGCGAGACGACGGTGCCGGAGAGATCGGCTGCGACGCCGCTCAGCCGCCGCGGCGCCGTCCGCCACGGTGTTTGAGCGGAGAGCGAACGCCAGAACAGGCGGGCATCGGCACCGGCGCCGTCCAGTGCGGCAACCAGGCCGCGCGCGGCGGTTTCGTCCGGCAGGCGGACCGAATAGAGCCAGCAGGTGCTCTCGGAATGATCGGGCCGGGGCATCGGCACGATGCCGCGCAGGTCCGCAAAGGCCCCGTCGTAGCGGGCGGCGATGGCGCGGCGGGCTGCGACCATCTCGTCCAGCCGCTCCATCTGGGCGAGGCCGACGGCAGCGTTGATGTTGGTCATGCGGTAATTGAAGCCGACCATGTCGTGCAGGTAATCGGCATCAAGCCGGGCCTGGGTCGACAGATGGCGGACCTTGTGTGCGATCTGCTCGTCATCCGTGACGACCATGCCGCCGCCGCCCGCCGTGACGGTCTTGTTGCCGTTGAACGAGAAGATGGACACGTCGCCGCCGGTACCGCAGGGCCGGCCGCGATAGCGGGCGCCGATCGCCGCCGCGGCATCCTCAATCAGCGACACGCCGCGGGCGCGGCACAGGCTCTCCAGGGCCTCGAAATCCGCACTATGCCCTAGCGGGTCGACGGCAATGACCGCCGTGACGCTGGAATCTTCGCGTAGGACGGCATCGACAAGGGCGGGGTCCAACGCCCAATCCGTGGCCGCGACATCGACGAAATAGGGCACTGCACCGGCATGGGCTACCGCGTTCGCGGTTCCGGCAAAGGTCCAGTCGGGCACGATCACACGGTCGCCGGATTTCACGCCTGCGGCCAGGATCGCCAGATGCAGCGCCGCCGTGCCGTTGACGGTTGCCTGGGCGTAGCGGCGCCCTGTCAGGTCGCGCAGTGCCGCTTCGAACGCGACGACCTCGGGGCCGGCGGACGAAACCCAGTTGTCGCGCACGCAGCCGACCAGCAGTTCGGCCTCGCGACCGCGCAAGTCGGGAACACTCAAAGGAATTCGCTGTGACATTGGATTGTCTGTAAAAGCTACCGCACACCGGGTGGCGGTGCCGCCCAGGATGACAAGGTCAACCTGTGAAGGTCGAGTGCCGTGACCGGCACGCCGATGCCTTTTGAATAGCGGCATCCGGCAGGTATCGTCAATGAGGAACGTTCGCGGCCGCCGATCCGGCGCGGCGGGCGTGGCGGCGAGATCGGTCTTGACTGGCGGGCGGCGGGTATGTCGTCTGGCGGTCGCCGCAGGAGAAGAACGATGCCGACACGCGAGAAAGTGCTGGTCACGGGAGCCGATGGTTTCATCGGTTCGCATCTGGTCGAACGGCTTGTCCGCGACGGCTATGACGTTCGCGCCTTCGTCTATTACAACTCGTTCAATTCATGGGGCTGGCTGGATTCGGCGCCGGCGGAGGTGCGCCGATCCATCGAGGTCGTATCCGGCGATGTGCGCGATCCCTTCGGCGTGCGGGAAGCCGTTCGCGGTTGCGACGCTGTGCTGCATCTGGCGGCGTTGATCGCGATTCCGTACTCGTATCGGTCGCCCGCGGCCTATGTCGAAACCAATATCACCGGCACGCTGAACATCTTGCAGGCGGCCCGCGAGTTCGGCGTGCGGCGGGTGGTGCACACCTCGACCAGCGAGACATACGGAACGGCGCAGTTCGTGCCGATTACCGAGCTTCATCCCCAGGTGGGGCAGTCGCCCTATGCCGCGACGAAGATCGCGGCC
>JBFWNZ010000375.1:0-3555 GCA_050250795.1 Alphaproteobacteria bacterium
CGCGTCCTGAAGATGGGTGCGGCCGATCTTGACGATATCGGCGAAGGCCGCCGCCTTCTCCGCAAGCGCCGCTTGCTGATGTTCCATGCCGGGCAGCAGCCGGTCGCGCGCGGTCATCGCGAGCGCGATATGCATGGCGGTGGGAAAGCTGTCGTTCGAGGACTGGCTGCGGTTCACATGATCGTTGGGATGGACCGGGTCCTTGGCGCCGATCCGGCCGCCCAGCTTCTCGATGGCGCGGTTCGCGATCACCTCGTTCAGGTTCATGTTGGTCTGGGTGCCGGAGCCGGTCTGCCAGACCACGAGCGGGAAATGATCGTCCAGCCTGCCGCGGATCACCTCGTCGGCGGCGGCCATGATCGCATCGGCGATCCGCCGCTCCAGCGTGCCCAGGCGGAGATTGGCCAGCGCGGCCGCCTTCTTCTGCACCCCGAAGGCATGGATCAGCTCGACCGGCATCCGCTCGCCGCCGATGCGGAAATTCTCCAGGCTGCGCTGGGTCTGCGCGCCCCAGTAGCGGTCCGCCGGAACGGCGACCGCGCCCAGCGAGTCGGTCTCGGTACGGGTCTCGGTCATGGGCGTCCCTCCGGCAGCCGTTGCACCTGCTCCCTTAGATGGGGTGGAACGAGGCGAGGTCCACGCCATCTCTTCCTCATGCTAAGCTTGACGAAGCATGAGCGGCTCGGACAGCGGTGCGGCCTCATCCTTCGTCAGGCTCAGGATGAGGGGGAAGCGGCGGATTCTCCTGACGTCAGAGCTGCTTGAAGAAGTCGTTGCCCTTGTCGTCGGTGACGATAAAGGCCGGGAAGTTCTCGACTTCGATCCGCCAGATCGCCTCCATGCCCAGATCCTCGAAGGCAATGCATTCGACCTTGCGGATGCAGTCCTGGGCGAGGCGCGCGGCCGGGCCGCCGATGGAACCCAGATAGAAGCCGCCATGCTTCTGGCAGGCTTGGCGCACCACGTCCGAGCGGTTGCCCTTGGCCAGCATGACCATCGAGCCGCCCGCCGCCTGGAACCGGTCGACGAAGCTGTCCATGCGGCCGGCCGTGGTCGGGCCGAAGGAGCCGGAGGCGAAGCCCTCGGGCGTCTTGGCGGGGCCGGCGTAATAGATCGGATGGTCCTTGAAATACTGCGGCAGCGGCTTGCCGGCATCGAGGTCGCGCTGGAGCCGCGCATGGGCGAGGTCGCGGGCGACGATGATCGGGCCGTTCAGCGCCAGCCGCGTCTTGACCGGGTGGCGGGTCAACTCGCCCAGGATTTCGGACATCGGGCGGTTGAGGTCGATGGACACGACCTCGCCGCCGAGTGTGGCCTCGTCGATGTCCGGCATGAAGCGGGCGGGGTTCGTCTCCAGCTGCTCCAGGAACACCCCGTCCTTGGTGATCTTGCCGAGAATCTGGCGGTCCGCCGAGCAGGAGACGCCCAGGCCCACCGGCAGGCTGGCGCCGTGCCGCGGCAGGCGGATCACCCGCACGTCATGGCAGAAATACTTGCCGCCGAACTGGGCGCCGATGCCCATCTTGCGGGTGAGGTCGAGGACCTGCTGCTCCATCGCGGTGTCGCGCCACGCCTGGCCGCGGTCGTTGCCCTCGGTCGGCAGCCCGTCGAGATAGCGGGTGCTGGCCAGCTTCACCGTCTTGAGGTTCAGTTCCGCCGAGGTGCCGCCGATGACGATGGCGAGGTGATAGGGCGGGCAGGCGGCGGTGCCCAGCGTGCGGATCTTCTCGTCCAGGAACTTCATCATCCCGTCCGGGGTCAGGCGCGCCGGGGTCTCCTGGAACAGGAAGGTCTTGTTGGCCGAGCCGCCGCCCTTGGAGACGAACAGGAATTTGTAGGCGTCGCCGTCCTCGGCATAGATCTCGATCTGCGCCGGCAGGTTGTTGCGGGTGTTCTTCTCCTCGAACATCGTCACGCCCGAAACCTGGCTGTAGCGCAGATTGGTCTCGGTATAGGTGCGGCGCACGCCCTCGGCGATGGCGGCCTCGTCGCCGCCGCCGGTCCACACCGCCTGGCCCTTCTTGCCCATGACGATGGCGGTGCCGGTATCCTGGCACATCGGCAGGATGCCGCCGGCCGAGATGTTGGCGTTCTTCAGCAGGTCGTAGGCGACGAAGCGGTCGTTGTCCGACGCCTCGGGGTCGTCGAGGATCGAGGCCAGCTGCTTCAGATGACCGGGGCGCAGCAGATGGTTCACGTCGATGAAGGCCTGGCGGGTCAGCTCGGTCAGCGCCGCCGGATCGACCTTGAGCATCGTTCCGCCCTGGAACTCGGCCGTCTCCACCCCGTCGGCCGTCAGCTTGCGATAGGCGGTGGTGTCCTTGCCCAGCGGGAACATGGTGTTGTGGGCGGGCTGTTCGCTCATGCGCCTTGTCCTTCCTCGCAGCCGGCCGTTCGGCCGTATCCTCGTTGCCGGTTCAATGCGTCACCCGCGCCCGCCCGTCAAGCGCGGGCGGCCCGAATGTAAACAGATGTCAACAGGCCCTTCCGGTCCTTTCGGTGCCTTGCGCGGCGGCAGATGACGAAACGGCCGCAAATGTCATCATCCGATCGGGGGCCATTGCGGAAATGTTCGCAAATGTTAACAGGGGCGGCCCGGACCGGCCGCCGCCGCGATGTCGCAGCATGCCGGCATCTGTCATCATCGGCATCTCTCATCGGGGTTAGGCTTCGATCCGCCGCAGCCACCTCTGGAGATGGGCAGGCCGGCATCGGCAATCAAGTTTTCGATCCTATCGAAGGAATTTCACCATGAGCGTCATCGACAGCATCGAATCCCTGGAGGCGCTGTACGGGCGTCCGTCGGAGAACGCGCTGGTGAAGGAAGTCGATCATGTGACCCCGCATTACCGGGCCTTCATCGAGACATCGCCCTTCGCGGTGCTGGCGACGTCGGGGCCGGAGGGGCTGGACTGTTCGCCGCGCGGCGACAAGCCGGGCTTTGTGCGGATCGCGGATGCGCGCACCCTGATGCTGCCGGACCGGCTGGGCAATAACCGCATCGATTCCCTGCGCAACGTGGTGCGCGATCCGCGCGTGGCGCTGCTGTTCCTGATCCCCGGCTCGGGCAACACGCTGCGGGTCAACGGCCGGGCGCATCTCAGCATCGAGCCGGCGCTGCTCGCCTCCTTCGCGGTGGACGGCAAGGCGCCGCGTTCGGTCCTCGTGCTGGCGGTCGACGCGATCTATTTCCAGTGCGCCCGCGCCATCGTGCGCGCCGACCTCTGGAATCCCGCCGCGCAGATCGACCCGGCGGGGCTGCCCAGCCCCGGCGCGATCCTCGCCGCCCTGACGGCGGACCGGCTGGGCGGCGAGGCCTATGACCGCGAATGGCCGGAGCGGGCGAAGCGGTCGATGTGGTGACGGCGTGACCTAGAACCCGATACGCACGCCGCCGAACACCGTGCGTCCGTCACCGGGGTAGAACACCTCGGAATTCTCGGTGCGGGCGTCGGTGATGGTGCCCAGGTTCGAGATATAGCGCTCGTTCGTCAGGTTGCGGGCGTCGAGGACGAAGGACGCGCCGTTCCCCATGTCGTAGCCGCCGCTCAGGCC
>JBFWNZ010000376.1:0-3547 GCA_050250795.1 Alphaproteobacteria bacterium
TCGGGCTGCGGGCGAACGAGGATCACGTCGTCACCGGCATCGACCGCACGCCCCTGCTGCCGGCGCTGCTGGTCCTGCTGCTGGCGCTCGGTGCCACCGCGCTCGCTTGGCGCCGCGAAGGGCGGTAGCACCGTCCGTCCGGCATGATCTAACATCGCCGCCCGAATTCCCCCCCGCCACCGGCTGCGATGATCGACCAACGGCGACTCCAGATGCTGCAGGCCCAGTTCGAGGCGGCCTTCGCCGATTATCGCGACGGCCGGCTGGGCGCGGCCGACCGCAAGCTGCGCCGCCTGCGCAAGGATTTGCCGGACGAGCCGGATATTCTCCAGCTCTCGGCCCTGGTGGCGATGCGCGGCGGCCATCCCGGCGGCGCCCTGCCGCTGCTGGAGCGCGCCCTTCGCCTCGCGCCGCAGCAGCCGGCGCTCTGGTCCCTCTACGGCAACGCGCTCGGCCTTGCCGGGCGGACGCAGGACTCGGCCGCGGCGTTCCGGCAGGCAACCGCGCTGGCGCCGGACTCCGCCGCCGACCGTTACAACCTCGCCAACGCGCTCGCCGCGCTAGGCGAGACCGACGGCGCCGTCGAGGCCTACCGCGCCGCGATCCGGCTGGAGCCCGGCTCGGCCGATGCGCGCTTCAACCTCGCCCGGCTGCTGCGGCGGATGCAGCGGCAGGACGAGGCGCGCGACGCCCTGCGCCCCGCCGCCGACGCCCAGCCGGACGATCCGGAGATCGCCGGCCTCTATGCCGCCCTGCTGGTCGATGCCGGCGACTATGACGAGGCCGAGCGCCGCACCGCCCGCTTCGATCCGCGACACAGCGACAGCGTCATGCTGCTCGACGCCTGCGCAAGGCTGCATTACCGCCGCCAGGAGCTGGACGCCGCCCTCGACTGCGCCGAGCGCGCGGCGGCGCTGGAGCCGGACAATCCGCGGCTTCGCACCTTCCTGGCTCAGATGCTGCACCGCCTCGGCCGTCTCGACGCGGCCGAATCGGGGTACCGGGCCGCGCTGGCCCTGGCCGCGGACGAGCCCGAGACGCATGTGAATCTGGGCACGCTGCTGCTGCTCCGGGGCCAAGGGGCGGAAGGCTGGGCGGAGTTCGGCTGGCGCTGGCGCGTGCCGGGCCAGGCACCGCCGGATTTTCCGCTGCCTTGGTGGCAGGGCGAGCCGCTGGCAGGCCGCGCCATCCTGCTGTGGCAGGACGAGGGCGTGGGCGACGTGCTGTGCTTCGGCACGCTGATCCCGGCGCTGCTCGCCCAGGGCGCCCGCATCCGCGTCGAATGCGACGCGCGGCTGATCGCGATGCTGGAACGCGCCTTCCCCGGCCTCGACTGCCGCGCCCGGCAGGTTCCGGCCGATCCGGCCCTCGCCGAGGGCATGGCGTTGCAATGCCCCTTCTCCGAGCTGCCGCGCCATCTGATCGCGGATATGGAGACCGTTGTCCCGCCGGCAGCGCAGGTCGCGGCCGACCCGGCGCGCGCCGCCGCCGCCCGCGCGCGCTATGCCGCGCTGGGCCCGGAGCCCAAGATCGGCATCTCCTGGGCCACCCACAATCTGCGCTGGCCGGACAAGACGGCATCGCTGGCAGGCTGGGCGCCGGTCCTGCGCTGTCCGGGCGTGCGCTTCGTGAACCTGCAATATGGCGACCATGCCGCGGAGATCGCGGCGGCGGAGGCCCGTTTCGGTATCGCCATCCACAGCGACCCCGCGGTCGACCAGAAGCGCAGCCTGGAGGATTTCGCCGCCCAGATCGCCGCCCTCGACCTCGTGATCTCGATCAGCTGCACCACCGTCCATGTCGCCGGCGCGCTCGGCGTCCCGACCTGGGTGATGCTGCCCAACACCCCCGACTGGCGGCACGGGCTGGTCCGGCCGGCCTCGCCGTGGTACCGCTCGGTCCGATACCTGCGCCAGGCGGCGCCCGGACGCTGGGACGACGTCCTCGCCGGCGCGGCGGCGGTGCTGGGCGGCGGTCCGGGGGCCTGGACCGTGGCGGGCGGATAGGAAGGGGGGAGGATGGACGACCAGATCATCCGCGTGTTCATCGGCTATGACGGCCGCGAGGCCGCAGCCTTCAATGTGCTGTCCTTCTCGATCCAGCGCCGCGCGAGCCGTCCCGTCGCCGTCGCCGCCCTCATGCTGTCGCAGCTGCGGGACCTGATGTGGCGCGAGCGGCATTCCCTGCAATCCACCGATTTCTCCTTCTCGCGCTTCCTGGTCCCGCATCTCTGCGGTTATCGCGGCTGGGCGCTGTTCATGGATTGCGACATGCTGATGCTGGACGACATCGCCCGGCTCTGGGACCTGCGCGACGAGCGCTATGCGGCGATGTGCGTGCAGCACAACCACGTTCCCGCCGAAACCACGAAATTCCTCGGCGAGGCGCAGACCCAGTACGAGAAGAAGAACTGGTCCAGCGTGGTGCTGTTCAACTGCGCCCGCTGCACCGCGCTCACCCCCGAATACGTGAACACGGCCTCGGGCCTGGAGCTGCACCGCTTCAAATGGCTGGCGGGCGACCACCTGATCGGCGCGCTGCCCGCGCGCTGGAATCATCTGGTCGACTACGATCCGCCGCGCCCGGCCGGCGAGCTGTCGAACCTGCACTACACCATCGCCGGCCCGTATTTCGACGAGTATCGCGACTGCGGCTATGCCGATCTGTGGTTCGCCGAACGCGAGGCCATGCTCCACTGCCAGCAGAAGGGGGCCCAGGAATGACCTATACCCGCGAACGGCCCAGCGAGCGCTTCACGCGCCTCCTCGCGCTCTACCGCGAGATGCACGAGAAGGGCGTGCCCAGCCAGGGCATCGCCGCGGCGGACACCTTCGACGGCCGCAGCCTGCCGCGCCACGCCATGAATATCGGCAGCATCATCGACGTGCTCGGCTCGCGCACCATCCTCGATTACGGCGCCGGCAAGGGCCATCAGTACGAGGACGGCGAGATCCGGGTGCCCGGCGGTGCGACCTATCCAAACATCCGCGCCTTCTGGGGCGTCGACCGCATCCATTGCTACGATCCCGGCCACAAGCCCTTCTCGACCCTGCCGGCAGGGCGCTTCGACGGCGTCGTCAGCACCGACGTGCTGGAGCATTGCCCCAAGGAGGACATGGCCTGGATCGTCGCGGAGATTTTCGGCTATGCGCGCGAGTTCGTGTATCTGAACGTCGCGCTCTACCCGGCATCGAAGACCCTGCCGACGGGCGAGAACGCGCATATCACGCTGGAACCGGTGGACTGGTGGAAGGCCCTGTTCGATGCCGAGGTGGCGCGGCATCCGGGCCTGCGCTACTACGCGGCGATGGACCGGCTGGTCCCCGGCCGCGACGGCCGCAAGCAGCTTGAGGTGATCGCCCTGCGCGGCAAGGCGCCCCTCCCGGACTGAAGCGCATCCCGCAAACGAAACCGCCGGCCCGGGGTTTCCCCCGCGCCGGCGGTAAAGGTCGTCGCTGCCCGATGCCTTACTGGCGATAGATGCTCCACTCGCCGCTGCGGCCGGTGAAGACCCCAGGGCCTTTCTTCATGCCGCTCTGCGCGTCGG
>JBFWNZ010000377.1:0-3546 GCA_050250795.1 Alphaproteobacteria bacterium
CGATCGGCGCGACCTTCTTCCTGATCGGGGTCGGCCTGATCTATGCCGCGACGGGTACGCAGAACATCGCCGACATGGCGCAGCGGATCGCCCCTATCGGCGACAGCCGGACGGTGAGGGCGGCCCTGGCGTTCATCGTGGTCGGGCTGCTCATCAAATCGGCGGTCTTTCCGCTGCATTTCTGGCTGCCCAACGCCTACACCTATGCGCCCTCGGTCTCCACGGTCTTCCTGGCCGCGACGGCGACCAAGGTTTCGATCTATGTGCTGGTCCGGATGGTGTTCACGCTGTTCGGCACGGAACTGGCCTTTACGAACATCCTCGTGGACAAGCTGCTGCTGGTGACGGCGGTCGCGGCGATGTTCGTGGGCTCCACGGTCGCGATCTTTCAGGTCAACGTGAAGCGGATGCTCGCTTATTCCAGCGTTGCCCAGATCGGCTACATGATCGTGGGCATCGGCATGGTGAGCGTGCTGGGCGTGACCGGCGGCCTGTTGCACATGTTCAATCATGCGCTGATCAAGGGCGCGCTGTTCCTGTCCTTGGGCTGCGTCGTTTATCGGACGGGTTCGGTATCGCTCGACGCGATGGCCGGATTGGGGCGCCGCATGCCATGGACGATGGGTGCGTTCGTCGTATCCGGCCTCGGCCTGATCGGCGTACCGCTGACGGCCGGCTTCGTCTCCAAATGGTACCTGATCCTGGCGGCGCTGGAGCGCGATTGGTGGGTGCTGGCCGTCCTGATCGTGCTCTCGTCGCTGCTGGCGGTCATCTATATCTGGCGGGTTGTCGAGGTTGCCTATTTCCGGCCGGCCCCCGCGGATGCGCCGGCCGGTGAGGCGCCGCTGCCGATGCTGGTCGTGACCTGGGTGCTGACCCTGGCCTCGGTCTATTTCGGCATTCACACCGATATCAGCGTCGGCGTCGCTTCGGACGCCGCGGCCTTCCTGTTGGGAGCGGCCCGATGATCCCCTTGACCGCGCCCGAGCTGATGCTGGCGGTGCTGCTGCTGCCCCTGGCCGGCACGTTGCTGATCGCGATGTCGGAAGGACGTCCGAACCAGCGCGAAACCGTCACCGTGGTCGTGTCGCTTCTGCTGCTGGCATGCGTCGCATCGCTGGTTCCGTCCGTGCTGGATGGCGAGCGTCCGACCTTGACCGTGGCCGAGATGATGCCCGGCCTGACGATCAGCTTCACGCTCGAACCGCTGGGCATGATGTTCGCCTGCATCGCGTCGAGCCTTTGGATCCTGAATTCCTTCTATTCCATCGGCTACATGCGGGCGAAGCACGAGGAGCATCAGACCCGGTTCTATGCCTGCTTCGCGATTGCCATCTGGGCGGCCCAGGGCGTGGCGATGGCCGGCAACATGCTGACCTTGTTCGTGTTCTACGAAGTGCTGACGATTTCGACCTATCCGCTCGTCACGCATTCGGGAACGCGTGAGGCGGTCCGTTCCGGGCGGCTGTATCTCGGCCTGCTGATCGGCTCCTCGATCGGCCTGCAACTGCCGGCGATCATCTGGACGTGGCAGCTGACAGGAACGCTGGATTTCGCGCCTTCGGGCATTCTCTCCGGCCATATCGAGGGACCGGCCACGGGTCTGTTGCTGTTCCTCTACATGTTCGGCATCGGCAAGGCAGCGCTCATGCCGCTGCACCGCTGGCTGCCGGCGGCGATGGTGGCTCCGACTCCGGTCAGCGCTCTCCTGCACGCGGTGGCGGTGGTGAAGGCGGGGGTGTTCACGGTCCTGAAGGTGATTGTCTATCTCTTCGGCATCGAATTCCTGGCGGCGAGCGGCTTCGCGGACTGGCTGGTCTGGGTCGCGGCCACGACCATGCTGCTGGCCTCGCTCATCGCGATGACCAAAGACAATCTCAAGGCGCGGCTTGCCTATTCGACCGTGAGCCAGCTCAGCTATGTGGTGCTGGGCGCGGCGCTGTTCACGCCGCTGGGCATCATCGGGGCGGCGATGCATATCGCCATGCATGCAGTCGGCAAGATCACGTTGTTCTTCTGCGCCGGTGCCATCTATGTGGCGACGGGCAAGACCCAGGTCAGCCAGCTCAACGGCCTCGGCCGCAAGATGCCCTTCACCTTTGCCGCATTCGGGATCGCGGCAGTCAGCGTGATCGGTTTGCCGCCGCTCGGGGGCGCCTGGAGCAAGTACTACTTGGCGGCCGGTGCCGTGGATTCGGGCCAGTTGGTCTTCGTCGCGGCGTTGATGGTGTCTTCTCTGCTGAACGTCGCCTATCTGGTGCCGATCGTCGCGCGCGGCTTTTTCCTTCCGACGGAGGGAGGTCAGCCAGACGAAGCCGAACCGGGATCCATCCAGGAAGCGCCGGCCTTTTGCGTTGTGCCGCTTTGCGCGACGGCAGTGGGCTGCATCCTGCTCTTTTTCTTCGCGGGCAGTCTTTACGACCTGCTGCTGCCGATTGTCGGGGGCGTTGCACGATGACCGAGGACCGCGGAAAGACCTACTGGCTCGACCGACCCGGCAATGTCAGCAAGATTTTCTGGGGCCTCTGCGTTCTTTGCCTTCTGCTGCTTGTCGCCGATGCCTTCTATCACAAGCACGCTTACTTCGAGATTGAGGAGTGGTTCGGCTTCTACGGAATTTTCGGTTTCGTAGCCTTCTTCGGCCTCGTGCTTGTCGGCAAGCAGCTCCGCAAAATCCTGATGCGACGGGAAGACTACTATGATTGAGGCGGCCGTTCTCGAAGGCCTTCCCGCCGGCATCGAATTGATGGTCGGCGCAGTCGTGCTCCCGTTTCTGCGGGGACACCTGCGGTCCGCATTCATGCTGTTGCTGCCCGTTTTGGGACTCTTTCGCCTGCTCGAAGCCGAACATGGGCTTTACGGCCAAGTGGAACTGTTCGATTTCACGCTGGTCCTGTTCCGCGTGGACGCACTATCCCTGATCTTCGGCTACATCTTCTATCTCGCGGCCTTTCTGGGCATCGTCTACTCGTTGCATGTGCGCGATCTGGTGCAGCAGATGGCGACGCTGGTCTATGCCGCTGCCGCGATTGCAGCGGTGTTCGCCGGCGATCTCGTCACGCTCTTCGTGCTTTGGGAACTGACAGCGATTGCGTCGGTCTTTCTGATCTGGGCCCGTCGGACCGAACGAGCCTATCGCGCCGGCATGCGCTATCTGATCATCCAGGTGGGGTCGGGAGTGATCCTGCTGGCGGGTATCGCCATCCTCGTTGGAAGCGGCGGCTCGATCGCATTCGATTTCATCGGGATCGACAGCCTGGGCGGCAAGTTGATCCTGCTGGCATTCGGGATTAAGGCCGCTTTCCCGCTATTGCATAACTGGCTGCAGGACGCCTACCCGGAGGCGACGGAGACAGGGACCGTAATCCTCAGCGCCTTTACGACCAAGCTGGCGATTTATGCGCTGGCCCGCGGATATCCGGGAACGGAGATGCTGATCTGGATCGGCGTGACCATGACCGCGTTCCCGGTCTTCTTCGCCGTCATCGAAAACGATTTGCGCCGCGTCCTCTCCTACAGCCTGAACAATCAGCTCGGCTATATGGT
>JBFWNZ010000378.1:0-3538 GCA_050250795.1 Alphaproteobacteria bacterium
ACAGCCGGTCGCCCGCCGGATCTGCGATCAGCAACAGAAGCTGGCCGACGCCGAACATGCCCTTGTTCACGATCATGTAGGTGGCGAAGACTACGCCGCGGCTTTCCTTCGGCGTGCCGCCGGCCAGCCAGCTCTCGATCACCATGAAGGCCGCGCAGGTGCAGTAGCCGACGATGGCCCGCAACGCCATCCAGGGCGCAGGCTCAACGACGATGGGAAACGCCAGCGTCGATGCGGCAAGGCAGGCGGCGAAGGTGACGAAGGCGCGGATCGGCCCGACCTTGGCGATGATGCGCTGTGCCGTCAGCGATGCGGCAAGGAAGCCGGCGAAATGGCAGCCGACGACGATGCCGATCAGGCTCTCGGAGAAGCCGGCGATGCTCATGCGCAGGGCCGTCAGTGTGCCGAATAGCCCGTTGCTGAGCACATAGGCGGCGGCACCGAGCAGAAGGGTGGCGAGCGGCAGCAGGATGCGGATCATCGACGGCGCACCAGGCAGGAACATCCGGTCCGATCTGGTTATCCCAGCCGGCGCCGTGCGTCCAGAAAAGAGGCAAACGCCCGCTAAGGCGGCAGGCCGGCCGCGTTCAGCCGCCGGTGACGCTCATATGCCGGCCGACCGCGGGGCGGCGGCGGCGGCGGTCGATGATGAAATCGTGCCCCTTGGGCTTGCGGGCGATGGCGTTCTCGATGGCCGTGTCGAGCAGCCCATCCTCGTCGCTTGCCCGCAACGACGCACGCAGATCGGCGGCGTCCTCCTGACCGAGGCACATGTAAAGCGTGCCCGTGCAGGTCAGGCGGACGCGGTTGCAGGCTTCGCAGAAATTATGCGTCAGCGGCGTGATGAAACCGATACGCCCGCCGGTTTCCGCGCAGCGGACATAGCGGGCCGGGCCGCCGGTGGTGTCGTCGATATCGGTGAGGGTCCAGCGGGTGCGAAGCTCGGCGCGCAGCATCGACAGCGGCCAGTATTGATCCAGCCGCGTCTCGCTGCCGATTTCGCCCATCGGCATGACCTCGATGAAGGTCAGGTCGTAGCCGCGGTCGCCGCACCAGCGCACGAGGTCGTGGACCTCGTCGTCGTTGACGCCCTTGAGGGCGACGCAGTTGATCTTGATCCGCAGCCCGGCCTTTTCGGCCGCCGCGAGTCCTTCCATGACCCGGTCGAGCCGGCCCCAGCGCGTGATCGCCTGGAATTTCGCGGGATCGAGCGTATCGAGCGACAGGTTGATGCGGCGCACACCCGCGTCATGCAGTTCGGCCGCATGACGGGCGAGCTGGCTGCCATTGGTTGTCAGCGTCAGTTCGTCCAGTGCGCCGCTCTCAAGGTGCCGGCCGAGCTGTCGGACCAGCCACATGAAGTTGCGTCTGACCAGCGGCTCGCCGCCGGTCAGGCGGAGCTTGCGCACCCCGCGCCGGACGAAGGCGCTGCATACCCGGTCCAGTTCCTCCAGCGTCAGGATGTCCGCCTTCGGCAGGAAGGTCATGTCCTCGGCCATGCAGTAGACGCAGCGGAAGTCGCAGCGATCGGTCACCGATACGCGCAGATAGCTGATCGCCCGGCCGAAGGGATCGACCAGCGGTGCCGTATGCGGGCCGGCCTGAAAATCGCCGGCAGGGCCGTGAGGTGTGCGAAGCATGTCGTCTATGTGGTGCCGAAGAACCGCAATGTCGCCCCTTATCGCGGGATTTCTGCGGTGCTGCAAGAGTCGCCCTATGGGGTAGACTAGCGCTTCGGACGGTCCGGCGGGAAGGGATACGATGCGTTGGTGGCTGGCTTTGGTCGCATTCGCGATGCTGCCGCTCGGCGGGGCGGCCGCCCAGCAGCCGGCGCCGTCCGAGTTCATGAAGCCGGTCTACGATGCCTCGGCCTGCGTCTCGATGTTTCAGAAGAGCATCGCCAACCGCACATCGGTCTATGCCCGCAACGACTGCGGGCGCGAGGTCCGCATGCTGGGCTGCTATCGTATCCTGCATGAGGGAATGGGCTATGATCGGACCGGCTGGTACTGCGACTTCACGATTTATGCGCCGGGCTATGAGCGGATTGTCGCCCAGATGGGAACCTTCGGCAGCCGCATGAAATGGGCCGCCTGCTTCACGCCGAACCCCGGCTGCGATCAGCGGCTGGGGACGATTCACACACGCATGCGCAACAAGGGAACCGATCCGGAGGAGATCGGCCGTATCTTGCCGTGACCGGAATGCACATGGCCGTCCGCCTTCCTCGACTGTCTCCCTGTCCGATCCGCACGGTCGTTGCCGGCGGTCCGATGCCGGTCCGGTGCTCGGCCGGCGCTGCGCAAGACTAGACCCTGTATGGCGAAACCTTCCTCCGCCGAGGGTCCCGAGGCATTCGATCCGCAGACGATGCTGTCGGTCCTGGACGGTGCCATGGCGGAGCATGGCGAATGGATGCGGCGCTGGCATCGGGCGGTCGTGACGGGCACGGTGCTGGAACGCAGCGTTCTGTCGGAGAACGCGGCCGTGCTGTGCCGGTTCGGGTCGTGGATCGATATGAATCGCGACCGGGGATTGGTGGACCAGCCGGCATTCCGGGAACTGGATGCAACCCATCGCACGATGCATGCCGAGGCAAGGGCGCTCAGCGCACAGGCCGGCGGCGGACGGCGGATGTCGGCCGAGGCCTATGACGCCTTCCTCGCCACGGTCGCGCGGTTCGAAGCGCAGGCGCTGCGGCTGCGCGATGCCTTCCGCAAGGCGATGTCGGAATTGGATCCCCTGACCGGGCTGCGCAATCGCCAGACCATGCTGGAAGAATTGCAGCGCGAGCACGAACGGGGCCTCCGGACGGGAGCGCCCTTTTGTCTTGCCCTGGCCGATGTCGATTATTTCAAGCAGGTGAACGACACCTACGGTCACGGCGTCGGCGACCTTGTCCTGCGTGCGGTGGCCGGTGTGTTCCTGATGCATGTCCGGCCCTACGACACCGTGTTTCGCTATGGCGGCGAGGAGTTCCTGATCGGATTGCCGAATGCCGAGCCGGATACGGCGCAGCGCGTGCTCGACCGGTTGCGCGAGGCGCTGGAGCAGGCGCCGGTTCCCTTGCCCGACGGCGCATCCCTGCCGGTGCGAGCCTCCTTCGGGATGGCGTGTGTGGTGGCCGGACTGTCGCTGCGCGAGGCGATCGAGCGCGCCGACCGTGCGCTCTACGCGGCGAAGCGCCAGGGTCGCAACCGCGTGGTCTCCTGGTCGGCGGACTGTGGGCCGTGACGGCGGCCAGCGTATCCGGCGTGTTGCTGGCCGGAGGGCAAGGGCGGCGGATGGGCGGTGGCGACAAATGCCTGCGCTTGCTGGCGGGCAGGACGATCCTCGACCGGATCGTCGAACGCGTCCGGCCCCAGGTCGCAAGGCTGCTCCTGAACGCAAACGGCGATCCGGAGCGCTTTGCCTCGACTGGGCTGCCGGTGTCGGCGGACACCCTGCCGGGTTATCTCGGTCCCCTGGCCTGTGTGCTGACGGGAATGGAATGGGCGGCGGCGCAGGCACCGGACAGCCCGTGGCTTCTCACCGTTCC
>JBFWNZ010000379.1:0-3537 GCA_050250795.1 Alphaproteobacteria bacterium
CAGCAGTATCGATGCAAAGGGAAGCAGCAGCAGCGGCACCCAGCGATGCTCGGGCCGTAGCGGCCACAGCTCCACAAAGCGGGCGGCGTTCTAGGCCAACACCACGCCGGCCAGCGTGACTGCCGCCACCGCCGAATAGACCAGCCGGAAAGGCCCCTCGCCCAGGCCGCGCACCAGCGGCGTGCGCACCGGCAGGCTGGACAGCAGCAGGTGGCTGCCGATGAAGGCCAGCATCGCCAGGAACAGGTCGTTGATCGTGCCGGTCATCCGCGACGGTCCCGTCTCAATCCGGTTTGGCCATGAAGGTGCCGCGCCCGACGGCGAGCAGCCTGTCCGAGTCGTCGGTCACGTCGATATCGACCACGGCGAGCGTGCGCCCGGCGCGGCGCACCCGCGCCGTGGCGGTGAGGTCCGTGTCGTAGGCCGGACGCAGATAATCGATCCGGAAATTCGCGGTGGGCACGCCGCCGCCCAGCGACATGGCAATGGCGAAATCGCCCGCGACATCGACCAGGGCCGCGATCACGCCGCCATGATACTGGCCGGTTCCGGCGCGGCGCTCGAATTCCGGGCGCATCGGCATGCGCAGCACGATCTCCTGGCGGTCGTAGTCGAGCGCAACCGCCCGCATGCCCGAGAAAACGATGTAGGGCGAACCGTCGAATTCGGCGTTGATCTCGTCCAGGGTCATGCGTCCGGTCATCTGCGATCCCGTTCGGTCGTGCTTCGCGGTTGAGCCGCGCGGCGCGCTGGATTATTCGTGCGCCCGGCGAGGGCGTCCAGCCTTCGAAGACGCGAAAGGATACAGAATGGCGCGCGGCGACAAGGATGAAGTTCGGGACGACCCGCTCGCATCGGCGATCCTGGTCGCGTTGCACAAGGCGGGACGGGGCGCGACCGTCGCGCCGATGGACGTCGCCAAGGCCTATGCGGCGACGCGGGCCCGCCCGTCGGACCCCGCCGATCTGTGGCGGCGCTACCTGCCGGCGGTGCGGCAGCAGGCGATCCATCTCGCCCGGCATGGACGCATCGAGATCCTGCGCAAGGGCCAGCCGGTCGATCCGAACGATTTCAAGGGCGTGGTCCGTCTGAGCCTGCCCCGGGACCGAACGGAAGCCTAGCCAGCGCCCGGCATCCGCGCCATATAGAGGGGGTGGGGCGCGATCCCCTGCCCGAACGGAGACGATCCGCACATGACCACCCCCTTCCTGCCGATGGCAGGGCTCGCGCTCGCCTTGATGGCGTGCGCCGGCGCCGCCCAGGCGCAGACCGCCGCACAGTCGGAAGTCGACCCCGATGGCGACGGCTTCATTTCGCAGGCCGAGGCGCAGATTGGCTTCGACCAGCGCTTTCAGCTGCTCGACCGCGACCGCGACGGCCGCATCTCGCGGACCGAGTTCATGGCGCCGCGCAGCGCCAACGAGCATGCGGGCGACCCGGCTGTCGCCATGCGCGCACAGCAGTTCGGCGCGCTCGACACCGACCGCGACGGCTTCATCGGCCGCACCGAGGCACAGCGCAGCTTCGAGCAGCGATTCTCGGCGATGGACCGCGACCATGACGGCCGCATCCCGCTGCGCGAGTTCGAGGGCGGGTCCGCACCGCGCTAAGCCCGGACGCCGGGCCGCGGCGGGTATAGACTTGCGGCCGCATGTCGGCCCTGTCGCAACCTGCGTACGTTCCCTCACCCTGGCGCCTCGCAATCGCCGGGCATATGAGCCTGCTGCTCGGCATGGGGCTCGGCCGGTTCTCCTACACGCCCTTCATCCCCGCCCTGGTCGAAGCCGGGCAATATGACGCCGCAGCCGCCGGTTATATCGGTGCCGGCAACCTGGCCGGCTATCTGGTCGGCGCCCTGGCCCTCCCGTGGCTTCGTCACCGGCTGCACGCCGTCACGCTGCTGCGGCTCTGCATCGCGCTGTCGCTGACGGCGTTGATCGGGTCGATCTTCCCGTTCGGCTTCGCCTGGCTTGCGTTCTGGCGGTTCCTGATCGGCGTCACCGTCGCCGTGATGATGGTGATGAGCCTCGCCCTGGTGATCGCGACCGCGCCGCGCGGGCTGCTCGGCCGGGCGACGGGCACCGTCTTCACCGGGGTCGGCGTCGGCATCGCCCTGTCGGGCACGCTGGTGCCGGCCTTGCTGGAACGGGGACTGGCCGAGGCCTGGACGGGGCTTGCCCTGATCGGGGCGCTGGCCGGCGGCATCGCCTGGTGGGGCTGGGGTGCCGCCTGGGATATTCCGGCGGCCCAGCCGGCGGTCCGCCGTCCGGCCACCCCGCCCGGACGCGTCGACACGGCGCGCGTCTGGCCGCTGCTGGCCGCCCATGTGCTGTTCGGCGTCGGCCTCGTGCCATACAGCCTCTACTGGGTCGACTTCATCGCCCGCGGTCTGGGGCAGGGCATGGGCGCCGGCGGGCTGCACTGGATCCTCGTCGGCATCGGCGCCCTGACGGGCACCCTGCTCTGCGGCTGGCTGGCAGACCGGATCGGCTTCGCCGCCGCCCTGGTCGCGATCTTCCTTGCCCTGGGGGCCGGAATCGCGCTGCCGGCGCTGTCCCACCAGCCGGCGGTCCTCGTCCTGTCCTCGCTGGTGTTCGGCGCGCAGCCCGGCCTGTCGGCCGTCATCTCCGGCCGCACCGGACAGGTGGTGGGGCCGGAATCGTTGCAGCGGGTCTGGCGCTGGATGGTGCTGGCCATCGGCATCGGCCAGACGGCGGGCGGCTACGCCCTGGTCGCGCTGTATGCGGCGACCGGTAGCTATGCCGCGCTGTTTCTGTGCGGCGGCGGCGCGATGGCTCTGGCCGGACTGCTGGCGATCCCGCGTCCCGGCAGCCGCTAGAGCGCCGGCTCCGGCAGGCCGGCCTGGCGGCAGGCCGCGACGACCGTGTTGCGCAGCAGGACCGCAATGGTCATCGGCCCGACCCCGCCCGGCACCGGCGTGATCGCGCCGGCCACCGGCAGCGCCTCGTCGAAGGCCACGTCGCCGACCAGCCGGGTCTTGGCGGGGTCCTCGGCGCGGGGAACGCGGTTGATGCCGACATCGATCACCGTCGCCCCCGGCTTGATCCAATCGCCGCGGACCATCTGCGGCCGGCCGACCGCCGCAACCAGGATATCGGCCCGGCGGCAGATCGCCGCCAGGTCGCGGCTGCGCGAATGCGCCACCGTCACCGTGCAGTTGGCGGCGAGCAGAAGCGCCGCCATCGGCTTGCCGACGATGTTGGAGCGGCCGACCACCACCGCCTCCATCCCGCTGAGATCGCCCAGCCGGTCGCGCAGCAGCATCATGCAGCCGAGAGGCGTGCACGGCACCATGCCCCCGCCGCCGGTGGCGAGGCGCCCGGCATTGACGACATGAAAGCCGTCCACATCCTTGGCCGGATCGATGGCGTCGATCACCTTGTCCGGGTCGATCTGCTTCGGCAGCGGCAATTGGACCAGAATGCCGTGGACGGCCGGATCGGCATTCAGGCGGCGCACCAGGGCCAGCAGATCGGCCTCCGAGGTATCCGCCGGCAGATGCTCGTGGACGCTCGC
>JBFWNZ010000380.1:0-3518 GCA_050250795.1 Alphaproteobacteria bacterium
CAGCTCGATGCCGGCTGCTACACCTTCGAGAACGGCCATTCGGTGATCTGGAACGAAACGCCGGACATCGAGGCACAGCCGCTCTACCAGCATATCGACGAAATCCGCAGCCGGGTCGGCGACCTCAAGGCGCAGTGGATGATGAACAGCCGCAACATGACGATCTATCCGAACGTCCAGATTGCGGACACGACCTCGCTGGTCCTGCGCACCATCACGCCCATCGCCGTGGACAAGACCGAGATGAACCTGTGGTGCCTTGCCATCAAGGGCGAGGACGCCGAGGTCCGCCGCAACCGCATCCGCCAGCATGAGGACTTCTTCAACGTCTCGGGCATGGCCACGCCCGACGACACCATCTGCTACGAGGACTGCCAGGATGGCGGCAAGGCCTGGGCGACCGAGTGGCTGCAGGCCGCCGAACGCGGCATCGACGACATGCATCCCGGCGGCAACGAGCATTCGGAGAAGCTGGGCTTCAAGCCGGCCTGGAGCGTGCGCGGCCTGTACAAGATGCAGAACGAGGTGGTGTTCCACGCCGCCTACCGGCAATGGGCCAAGCTGATGGAGGCGGGCATGCGCCGCGAGCACAACGCCCGCATGGCGGCGGAATAGAGGAACGGATATGGCGACGACCACCACCCTTCCCCGTGCGGCCGCAACGGCCGATCCCGTTCGCCTGCTGGCCGAAGGCTCAGCCGTGCTGTTCGAGGAGGGCCGCGCCCTCGACGAGCAGCGCTGGGACGACTGGCTGGCCCTCTATATGCCGGATTGCGAGTTCTGGGTGCCGTCCTGGGTCGAGGACCACGTCCCCGCGCAGGACCCGAATACCGAGGTCTCGTTCATCTATTGCAACGACCGCTCGCTGCTGGAGGATCGGGTCTGGCGGATCAAGACGGGCCAATCGGTCTCGATCAATCCGATGCCGCGCACCGCGCATATGGTGTCGAACATCCTGCTCGATCCCGGCGCCACCGAGTCGGCGATGACGCTGCGCTCGGCCTATACCTGCCATCTGTTCAGCCTGCGCAACCGCACCCAGCATGCATTCTTCGGCCTCTACCGCCACGACCTCGTGCGGGCCGACGGGCAATGGCGCATCCAGCGCAAGCATGCGCGCGTCATGAACGACTATGTTCCGGCCGTGCTGGACGTGTTCAGCGTCTAGCTTGCGTCCGATCCCGTCCGCGGTTAGACCCGCGGACGGGCGCCGCCCCGGCGCCGCTACGGGAGAGACATCCATGTCCTATCGCTTCGGCCGGCCGCTCCTCGCGGCGGCGATCATGCTCGCCGCACTGCCGGCGATGGCCCAGACCGCCCAGACCCCGCAGAACTATCCGGCGAAGACCGTGCTGTCGACCGGCCAGACCATCCTCGGCGAGCCGATCCAGTATCCCGCCGGCATGGCCAAGGTGACCGCCGCGGAAGTCACCATCGCACCGGGCGGCGAGACGCTTCTGCACCAGCACGGCGTCCCGATGATGGTCTACATCCTCGATGGCGAGGTCAGCGTGGACTATGGCGACAAGGGCGTTCGCGTCTTCAAGACCGGAGACGCCTTCGTCGAAGCCATGTCGACCCACAAGGGCATGAACAAGACGGCGAAGCCGGTCCGCATCCTGGCGATCTACATGGGGTCCGACAGCGGCACCAACGTCGTGCCCCAGGGCAAATAGCGGCCCCGCCCGCAGGGTGATACTCTCCGGCGGGGACGGGCCGTACCACCGGTCGGGGAGTTCGAAATGATGCAGGGTCGTGGCCTGGGCGCGTTCCTGGGCGCAGTGTTCCTGTTGATCGCAGCCGGTTCCGCCATGGCGGAACCGGTCCGCATCGTCTTCTTCCACAGCAATGACGTGGTCGCCCTGCAGCCGAAGGACGGCCGCGGCGGCATCGCGGAGTTTGCCACGCTGCTGAAGCGCGAGCGGCAGGCGGCGCCCCTCAGCATCACGACCCTGGGCGGCGACATCGCCTCGCCCTCGGTGCTGTCCGCCCTCACCAAGGGCGCCCATATGATCGCCCTCTATCAGGCCCTCGGCACCGACGCGGCGGTGCTGGGCAACCACGAGTTCGATTTCGGTCCCGAAGCCGCTGCGGCGCGGGTGAAGGAATCCGGATTCCCCTGGCTGGGCGCGAATGTCCTCGATCGCGACGGCAAGGTCGCCATCGGCGCCCGTGCCACCCACATCGTCGAACGCGGCGGCATCCGCATCGGCCTGTTCGGCCTGCTCACGGCCGATACGGCCATCGTCTCCGGCCCCGGACCGGATATCCGGTTCGCTCCGTTCCTGGACACGGCGACGCGCATGGTCGCCGATCTGCGCGCCCAAGGTGCCGATATCGTCGTCGCGCTGACCCACCAGGACTTCGCCGACGACCGCCGGATTGCCCGCGAGGTTCCGGGGATCGACCTGATCCTGGGCGGTCACGACCACAATGCGATGGATGTGATCGAGAACGGCGTGCTGATCCACAAGAGCGGGCAGAATGCCGAGTATCTGGGCATCGTGGAACTGACGGTCGACCGGCGGCAGGCGGCCGATGGCCGCAAATCGGTCGCCGTCACGCCGTCCTGGCGCGCGGTTCCGGTGACGGGCGTCGAGCCCGACCCGTTGCTGATGGGAATGGTGCGCCTCAACGACGCCCTGCTCGATCAGCAGCTGAGTCACGTCGTCGGCATTGCCAAGACCGATCTGGACGGCCGCCAGACAACCGTTCGCAGCCGCGAATCCAATCTCGGCAACGCGATCGCCGATGCGATGCGCGCGCATCACGCCGCCGATGCAGCCCTGATGAACGGCGGCGGCATCCGCAGCGACCGGCTGTATCCCGCCGGCACCCCGATCACCCGCAAGGACGTCGTGACGCAGCTTCCCTTTGCCAATCTGGTCGTGCTGCTGGAGGTCACCGGCGCCGACCTGCGGGCCGCGCTGGAGAACGGCGTCTCGCAGGTCGAGCACGATGCCGGCCGTTTCCCCCAGGTCTCGGGCCTGTCCTTCGATTTCGATCCGGCCAAGGCGCCCGGCAGCCGGATCGGGACGGTCCTGGTCGGCGGCAAGCCCCTCGACCCGGATGGGCGTTATCGACTGGCCACCAACGACTACATGGCCCGCGGTGGCGACGGCTATGCGTCCCTGGCCTCCGCACGCCGGCTGGTCGATGCGACGGGCGCGCGGCTGCTCGCCACCGTCGCGATGGATTACATGGCCGCGCTGCCCACCATCGAACCCAGGGTCGAGGGACGGATCCGGGCCGCGCGCTGAACCGACGTCAGTGCGCGTAGGCCGCGAGCATCCGGTTGGTGTCCGACAGCCGCGTCCCGAGCAACCGGACGACGACGCAATGCAATTGCATGGCGAGAGCCACATCCTCCTGCGCCATGCGGGCAAAGGAGTCCGCGCTCAGCTTCCAGGCCGATACCGGCGTGTCCGCGATCACGGTCGCACTGCGCGAACGCCCGATATACAGGCCGATCTCGCCGACGAGCGATCCGGCCAGATAGCTTTTGACGCGCAGCGGCG
>JBFWNZ010000381.1:0-3509 GCA_050250795.1 Alphaproteobacteria bacterium
CGATCCGGTCCGCGTGCGCGGCGTCTGGGACGGCGAGGAGGAAGCGCGCGTCATCGGCGAGGAGATCGAGGCCCTGCATCGCAAGGGGCATCGGCTGAACGAGATCGCGATCCTGGTCCGTGCCGGCTTCCAGACCCGCGAGTTCGAAGAGCGCTTTCTGACCCTGGGCATCCCCTATCGCGTGATCGGCGGACCGCGCTTCTATGAGCGCGAGGAAATCCGCGACGCCATCGCCTATCTGCGGGTCATCCACCAGCCCGATGACGACCTTGCCTTCGAGCGCATTCTGAACAAGCCGACCCGCGGCATCGGACCCGCCACGGTGCAGGCGCTGCATGGTGCGGCCCGCGCGATGAGCCGGTCGTTGCATGCCGCGGCGCTGGAGGTGGCGCAGACGGACGAGCTGAAGCCGGCGGCGCGGCGCAGCCTGACCGCGATCCTGGACGATTTCGCGCGCTGGCGCCGGATGGGCGACGGGCTGGGGCCGGTCAAACTGGCGGAAACCGTGCTGGACGAATCCGGCTATACCGCCATGTGGCAGCAGAGCCGTAAGCCCGAGGCGCCGGGCAAGCTGGAGAATCTGAAGGAACTGGTGACTGCCTTGCGGGAGTTCGACACGCTGGCCGGCTTTCTGGAGCATGTCAGCCTGGTGATGGAGAATGTCGAGAATCTGAGCGGCGACATGGTCAGCATCATGACCCTGCACGCCGCGAAGGGGCTCGAATTCGACACGGTCTTCCTGCCGGGCTGGGAAGAGGGGCTGTTCCCGCATCAGCGGGCCATGGACGAGAGCGGTGTCGCAGGGCTGGAGGAGGAACGCCGGCTGGCCTATGTCGGCCTGACCCGCGCCCGCCGACGCGCTTCGATCAGCTTCGCCGCCAACCGGCGCATCCACAATCAGTGGCAGGCCGCGATCCCGTCGCGCTTCATCGACGAGATTCCGCCGGACCATGTCCTGGTGGAGAGCGGCGGCGGCCTGTATGCCGGCCTCGGCGAGCCCGCCCGGTTCGCCGCGGAACCCGTTTCGCCCAGCTTCGGCGGACCGGGCTGGCGGCGCTATCGCGAGCGGGCCGGGGAGGCGGTGCGTCCGGCCCCCCGCGTGATCGACGCCCAGGCGCAGTATCTGGAAGAGGCGGCGGCGGAATTCGACGCGGGCGACCGCTGTTTCCATCAGAAATTCGGCATGGGCACGGTCGCGGCGGTGGATGGGTCGCGCCTGACCATCGACTTCGATCATGCGGGCACCAAGAAGGTGGTCGCTGCCTATGTGCAGAAGCCTGCGTGACCGGCCCATCGCGCCATAGCAGACAGAAGGAAAGGACTGCCGCCGTATGACCGGTGCCTGGAAGATCGCCGTCATCGTTCCGGAGGCGGCGGTGGAACCGTTCGCTGCCGCCTTCGAAGCCTTTGCACCCGCGACCGCGGCCTTCGAGGCGTCGCCGGGCGGCGACTGGACGGTCGAGGGCTATACGCTCGGAATGCCGGATGCACCCAGCCTGCGCGCGGCGGTCGCGCTTGCGGCGCTGGCCGCGGGGATCGCGGAGCCTGAATTGATTTGCGGCCCGCTGCCCGAACGGGACTGGGTGGCGGACAACCAGGCCTCCTTCAAGCCGATCCGCGCCGGCCGCTACGATGTCCGGCCGACGCATGAGGCGGTTGCCCCGCCCGGCAGCATCGAGGTCCGGCTCGACGCAGGCCCGGCCTTCGGCACCGGTGCGCACGGGTCCACGCGGGGCTGCCTGCTGGCGCTGGACGGTCTTGCGCGGCGCGGGCGGCCGGACGGCATGCTGGACCTCGGTTGCGGCTCGGGGATCCTCGCTATCGCGATGGCCAAGACGTGGCGCCGGCCGGTGGTGGCGCTGGATATCGACGCCGATGCGGTCAGCGTGACGGCAGAGAATGCGATGCTCAACGGCGTCGGGCGCTTCGTCCGTCCGGTGTTGAGCGACGGTCCGCGTCATCGCCTCGTGCGTCGGAACGCGCCCTTCGGTCTGATCGTCGCCAACATCCTGGCAGGGCCGCTGGCCGCGATGGCGCCTCAGGTGGCTGCCCTGCTGAAACCCGGCGGCGCTCTCGTGCTGTCCGGCCTGCTGCTGTCGCAAGCGGCCTGGGTGACGGGCGCCTATCGCCGGCGGGGTTTGGTGCTGGTGCGGCGCATCGTGCTCGACGAATGGGCGACGCTGGTCATGGAACGGTCCGCCCATGCCCTTGCGGGCGATGCATCGCATCTCTAGCTTCTAGTCATGGAAGGCGGAATCCCCAACGAAAGCCGGCAGGCCGGCATGGATGAGCGGTCTCTGGCGGCAGCGCTTGAAGCGGCGGGCATAACCATGCCCGTATCGGCCTTGCGTGCCGTGCTGGACGGCGTGGTTGCCGCACCGGCACCGAGACGGAAGGGGGCCTGGATCGACCTCGTCGCCCCCTCGGCCGATGCGGCTCTGCGGGCACAACTGGCGGCCTTGGAGGACGCGGCCCGCGCATCCTCGGATGCCGGTTTCCTGCCGGGGCCAGCCCCGGCCGAACGGCTGGATGCGCTGCGCGCCGAACTCGTCCGGCGGGGCCTCGATGGATTTATCGTGCCGCGGACGGATGCGCATCAAGGCGAGTTCGTGCCCGCCCATGACGAACGCCTGCGCTGGCTCACGGGATTTACCGGCTCGGCGGGGGTGGCTGTGGTGCTGGCGAACCGGGCGGCCATTTTCGTGGACGGCCGCTATACGGTTCAGGTGCAGACCCAGGTCGATACCGGCCGCTTCGAGGCCTGTCATCTCTCGGACCAGCCGCCGACGGACTGGATCGCCAAGGCGCTGCCGAAGGGCGCGCGTCTCGGCTACGATCCCTGGCTTCAGACTGAGGCGGCCATCGCCCGCTACCGTCGTGCGGTACGCAAGGCGGGGGGCGAACTGGTTGCGGTCGCCGACAATCCCATCGATTCCGTCTGGGTCGGCCAGCCGGCCCCTCCGATCTCGCCGGCCGTTCCGCACGACATCGCCTTTACCGGCGAGACGGCCGCGGACAAGCGCGCCAGGGTCGGTGCCGCTCTCGCGGAGGACGGGGCGGACGCCGCGGTGCTGACGCTGCCGGACTCGATCGCGTGGCTGCTCAATATCCGCGGCGCCGATGTGCCGCATACGCCCCTGGCCCTGTCCTTCGCGATCCTGCATGCGGATGGGACGGTCGACCTGTTCATCGACCCGCGCAAGCTGGCTCCGGGTTTGGCCGCGCATCTCGGCAATGGCGTGCGGGTCGAGACGCCCGAGGCGTTTCCGGCAGCGCTCGAGGCGCTGGGGGCGGACGGGCGGCGCGTTCTCGCCGACCCCGATACGGCGGCGGCCCTGGTGTTCGAGCGTCTGGCCGCGGGCGGGGCGGAAATCCTGCGCGGAACCGATCCCTGCCTGCTGCCGAAGGCCTGCAAGAGCGCGGTCGAGATTGCCGGCACGAAGGGGGCGCATCGGCGCGACGGTGCGGCGCTCACGCGGTTCCTGGCCTGGTTCGCGGTCGAGGCGCCG
>JBFWNZ010000382.1:0-3500 GCA_050250795.1 Alphaproteobacteria bacterium
GGCGCATCGCCGCCGAACTCGTCGATCAGTTCCAGCGGGTCGATGACGTTGCCCTTGGATTTCGACATTTTCTGGCCGCGTTCGTCGCGCACCAGGGCGTGGACATAGACGGTATGGAAAGGCTCCGTCCCCATGAAGTGCAGCCCCATCATCATCATCCGGGCAACCCAGAAGAAGATGATGTCGAAGCCCGTCACCAAGACGTCGGTCGGATAATAGCGTGCGACCTCCGGGGTCTCGTCCGGCCAGCCGAGCGTCGAAAAGGGCCAGAGGGCGGACGAGAACCAGGTGTCGAGAACATCCGGGTCGCGTGTGAGGTCGACCGCCTTGCCGTAATGCGCCGCGGCCACCGCCTTGGCGTCGTCCTCGGAGAGTTCGACGAACACATGGCCGTCGGGCCCGTACCAGGCCGGAATCTGGTGTCCCCACCAAAGCTGGCGCGAGATGCACCAGGGCTGGATGTTCAGCATCCATTCGAAATAGGTCTTGGACCAGTGCTCGGGCACGAAGCGGGTCCGCCCCTCCTCCACCGCCGCGATGGCCGGCTTGGCGAGGGTCGCCGCATCCACATACCACTGCTCGGTCAGGAACGGCTCGATAGGCACCCCGCCGCGGTCGCCATAGGGGACCATATGCATATGGTCCTCGATCTTCTCGACCAGCCCCTGTGCCTCCAGGTCGGCGACGATGCGCTTGCGCGCCTCGAAACGGTCGAGACCGCGATAGGTTTCGGGTGCGTTTTCGTTGATTCGCGCGCTGCGGTCGAAGACGTTGATCATCTCCAGCGAATGCCGCCTTCCGACCTCGAAGTCGTTGAAGTCGTGCGCCGGCGTGATCTTGACCGCGCCCGATCCCTTCTCGGGGTCGGAATATTCATCGGCGACGATCGGGATGCGCCGTCCGACCAGCGGCAGAATGCAATGGCGGCCGACAAGGCTCTTGAAACGCTCGTCCTCAGGATGCACGGCCACAGCGGCATCGCCGAGCATGGTCTCGGGCCGGGTCGTCGCAACGGTAATGTACCGGTCCGTCTCGCCCTCGACCGGATAGCGGAAATACCAGAGCTTGCCCTGCACCTCCTGGGGCTGGACCTCCAGATCGGAGATCGCCGTCTCCAGGGCCGGGTCCCAGTTGACCAGCCGTTGATCCTTGTAGATCAGCTTCTGGCGGTACAGATCGACGAATACCTTGAGGACGGCGCGCGACAGGCCGTCATCCATCGTGAAGCGTTCGCGAGACCAATCGCAGGAGGCACCCAGACGGCGGAGCTGGCGGATGATCGTGCCGCCGGATTCGGCCTTCCATTCCCACACCTTTTCGAGGAATGCCTCGCGACCGATCCTGGTCGCGTTATCCTCGTTGGCCGTTCCGCCGGCGCGGTCGAGCACGATACCCTTTTCGGCCAACTGCCGCTCGACCACCATCTGCGTGGCGATGCCGGCATGATCGGTGCCGGGCTGCCAAAGGGCGTCGCGCCCGCGCATGCGTTGATAGCGGATGAGAATATCCTGCAGGGTATTGTTGAGCGCGTGGCCCATATGCAGGCTGCCGGTAACGTTCGGCGGCGGGATGACGATGCAATAAGGGTCGGCGTCCGGGCGCTGGCCGCAGGCGAAAGCATCGGCGCCTTCCCACCTCGCATACTGTCTCGTCTCGACCTCCTGCGGCCGATACGTCTTTTCCAGCATGTCCGGTATCCCTCTGCCTGCCAGTCGCCGTCGCGGATGCAGCCGGCCGGCAGAAGCCTCGGCCCTCGACGGGCCGTCGCGCCGCTAGCGGTTGTTTGAGTCCGCCCGCTCGGCCATCCGCTGAATCTCGCGTTGAACGAGGCGTTCCACCATACTCGGCAGGTTCTGGTCAAGCCACTCGCGCAGCATCGGCCTCACCAATTCCTCGACCAACTGTTCGACGGTGATGCCGCCGCGGCGGGATTCGATGGCGCTGGCCAGTTGGGCAAAGGACGAGGTGCCTGCGAGTGCCGTTCCCTGCGACACCACATGCCGTTCGTCGGGACGGGTCGTCGATCGGACGACGGGGCGTGGCGGCGGCGGCGGCGGTGGCGGAGGAGCCATTTCTTCCTCCACGACCTCGATTTCGTCCATCTCCGATTCGGGTTCCGCCGCAGGCGTAAAGGCGTCCGTCAGGTCGAGAGCGTCTTCCTCGTCTTCCTGTTCCTCTTCGACGAGTTCCAACTCCGCCTCTTCGTCGGAGTCTTCATCCATCCCAGCCGCATCGTCGAGTTCGAGTTCCTCTTCCTCGTCGTCTTCCGGTTCAGGCCGGGCAGCGTCGTCCTCGCCATCTTCGGAGATGATTTTCCGAATCGACGCGAGGATTTCCTCCATCGACGGTTCTTGCTGGCCCTGTTGCTCGCTCATGACTCAACCTTCGAAAGAGCGGGGCAGCAGCCCCGGACCGGTCGGCGGTTACTTTCCGTCAATCTCTTCGCCCAGGCCCCAAAGCTTGCCGCGGACTTGAGTGTAATGCACTTCGGGGTCGTACAGTTCTGCGCCCAGTCCGATCGACCGGGCGGTCAGTTGACCCACTGCGGCCAGAACCTCGAAACGGGCGACGACTTCGTCGCGCTCCGCGCGAACGAGGTCGACCTGCGCATCGAGCAATTCCTGTTCCGAATCCAGCACATCCAGCACGGTGCGCGAACCGACGCGCGCCTCCTGCCGGACGCCATCCAGTGCGATCTGAGCGGCCCGAACCTCCGAATTCAGCGACGCGCGACGCGCACGGGCCGTCTCAAGGCGCTCCCATGCCGACTTCGCATCCTCCGCGGCCACCCGGCGCGCTTCTTCGATGATCTGCTGGCTGCGACTGACCATATGCTTGGCCTCGCGCACCCGGCTCGTGACTTCGCCCTGCTGGTAGATCGGCACCGTCAATTGCGCCGTCAGCGCGAGCGAATCCAGGCTCGAATCCGATGCGGAAACATTCCGGCTCTTTTGGGCACGCCCAACAAGATCGACCGTCGGCAGCAACTCGCCTTCGATCTGGCGGACCAGACCCTGCGCCGATTGCTGGTCGAACGTCGCGGCGCGAACATTCGGGTTGCCCTCAGTCGCGAGCGTAATTGCCTCGTCGCGGCTTTTCGGCAAATTTTCTTGAACCGGCGGGTCCTGAAGCGCTTCCGGGAGCTTTCCGACGATCCGCAGATATTGCGCGCGACTGATCTCGAGCTGCCCTTCCGCCTGGATTCGATCGGCCGTGGAGCCCGAAACCCGCGCTTCCGCCTGGGCGACATCGGTCCGCGTCACCTCGCCCACATCGAACCGGTCGCTCGTCGCGTCAAGCTGCCGGCCAAGTACCCGCTCATTGTTGCGGTTCAGCTCAAGAACGGCCTGATCGCGAAGCACACTCATGTACGCGCTTGCAACATCGAGCAGCAAGTCTTGCTCGGTGTCGTCGAGACGCGCGCGTTCGGCGCGAATATCGTTTTCCGCACGATCGGTCGCAGCGGTCGTCTGGCCGCCGTCATACAGATTTTGCGTGAC
>JBFWNZ010000383.1:0-3492 GCA_050250795.1 Alphaproteobacteria bacterium
CATCACAGGCGATTCAGAAAGATCGTCTTTCCGTCACCATCGCGATAGAAGTCCGGAAGTTCCGCCGCCACATCGTAGCCTATGGCGAGATAGAAGGCGCGCGTTCCGACATAATGCGGCGCGGACGAGGTGTCGACGTAGACGCGGCTTGCACCGCGGGCCGCCATGATGTCCTCGGAGCGCCGCATCAGCTCACGCCCCAGCCCGCCGCGCTGTCCATGGCGGCGCACGACGATCCAGTAGAGATCCCAGCGGTCCGTCGCACCGGGAATCGGGCCGAAGCAGGTATAGCCCAGCAACCGCCCCCCGGCCTCGGCGAACAGGAACTCATATCCGCTGGCGGGGCCCTGCCGAAGCCGCTCCTCGACCAGTTCGGCCGCGATGGCCGTCTCCTCGGCCGAGAACATGTCGGTCTCAGCGACGATGCGGCGCACCGATTCGATATCCTCGAACCGCGCCGTCTCGCGCCATTCCAGCGGCGCCTCGCCACCGGATTGCGGCACGGCGCGGGCCGGCCGCGGCACCGGCGCCTCCGCGCCGCCCTGCGCCAGCCCGGTGAAGAAACGGCGCGCATTGGTGCCCAAGGTGCGGACTCGGTAACCGCCCTCCTGCACCACCAGCGTGGGATAACCCGCCTGTCCGATCATCCGGCCGAGCGCTTCGAAGTCCGCCGCCGAATGCGACCATGTGCCGGTCGGATCGCCCTTGGCCGTATCCAGGCCCAGTGCCAGGACCAGATAGTCCGGACGGTGCCGCGCCACGCGCCGCAGGGCTCGTTGAAGCGCGGCGCGATACTGCTCGGGCGTCGTATGCTCCGCCAGCGCCAGGTTCAGATTGTAGCCGGCGCCGCGGCCCCGGCCGGTCTCATCCGGAAAACCCGCGAAATAGGGATAGGCGAACCGCGGATGTCCGTGGATCGAAACGGTCAGGACATCGTCGCGCTCGTAGAATATCTCCTGGGTCCCGTTGCCGTGGTGATAGTCGATGTCGAGCACCGCGACCCGGCCGTAATCCGACAGGTGGTTCGCTGCGATGGCGGCATTGTTGAAATAGCAGAACCCGCCGAAGGACCGGCGCTCGGCGTGATGTCCCGGCGGCCGCACCAGCGCGTAGGCGAAATGCGCCCCCTCCAGGACCCGTTCGGCCGCGGTCAGCGCGCAATCGACCGCGCGGCGGGCCGCGAGATAGGCGTTCCGGTTCAGTGGCGTGAAGGTGTCGATGCAGAAATACCCCGCCCGCACCGTGGCCTCGCGCGGCGGGCGCGCAGCGTTCCGGATCGGGAAGACATAGGGATAGATCGACTTTTCCGGCGGCGTGGATAGACAGGCCCGGGTGATGTAGTCGACCATCGCGCCATCGTGCACGGCGCGGATGTGGCGGTCCGGAAAACGCTGCGGCGGCAGATGCTCGAACAACCCGCTTTTGTCCAGATCGCCCAGGATCGAACGCACCCTTACCGGCGCCTGGACATAACCCCTGTCATGGACATGGTGGATGGAATGTTCGGTGTTCACCACCAGAGGGATGCGGCTTTGCAGCCGCCGGACCGGGCGCACTGCATCGCCGGCCGGACGGCGGACATAATGCGGCGGCCGCAGCGCATAGGCCCCGTCGCGGATCGAGCGGATTACCGACTGCACATAGCCCGGCGGGACCACCGCCCCGTAGCGGCGTTCCAATATCGCCCGGACGATGCGCCGCAAGGTCTGCGCCTGGGGCAGCGGATAGCGGCCCAACCCGTCGAACACGAGATAGGGCGGATCGGTATCGCCTGGCTTCAGGGGGGTTTCATAGGCGGTGCCGGCGATCGGCCTGGCGCCGTAACGCTCGTAGAACCGCAACCGGTCGGCGTTCTGGGCGCGAATGTCCGGATCGGGGCTCAGCGCCGGGTCGTCCGGCAGGCATTCGAGGAAAATGCCGACAGCACCCAACGCCAGCGCCTCCTCGCGCAGTCGGTCGTAGACAGCGCCGCCCAATCCCCGGCCCGGCTTTCCGGGTACGGTGGAGATGGCATCGAGAAAGCAGAAATGCAGGTCCGAGGCATACAGCAGAACCGCGGCCGCCCGCACCTCCCGTGCGTCCTCGGCCACGAACAACTCGACGACGAAGCGGTACTTCAGGGGATCGCGCAGCTGCTCGGGCAAGCTGTCCATCGCCGCGGCGAGCCCCGGGATCTGCGCACGCACGATGGCCTGCGCCTGCGCGATGGCATCGCGGTTCGCCTGGGTACGGTCGTCCGTGACCTTACGGATTCGCAGCATGCCGGCCTTCCCCTTCGTCCCAAGGGATATCGGGTCCAACAATTCCCGTGGCCCGGACGATCCGTCCGATCACCTCCGACGGAACGAGACCGGCCTGGGCCGCAGCAGCCATGAAACCCGCGTCCTGGGAGAGGCAGGGATTTGCATTCGCCTCCAATATCCAGGGCTGCCCCGCCGCATCCACGCGAAAATCGACGCGGCCATAGCCGGAGAGACCGAACAGCCGGAAGGTCTGTCGGGCCAGATCGCTCAAGGCCGTGCGCAAGGACGCATCCTCACCCTCCGCCAGGAACCGCCGTGGCGTATGGTTATAGGCGAAGCTGTCGGACAGCCATTTCGCCTCGTAGTCCACGATACGGGGCCGGTCGGGCGGGAAATCCAGGAACTGGATTTCCGCGATGGGCAGAACGTCGAGCCCGTCCGGCCCGTCGAGCAGCCCGACATTGAACTCGCGCCCGTCGACATAGGCTTCGGCGAACCAGCGGCCGCCGAAGCGCGCGGTCCGCGCCGCGATTTCCCCGGCCACGGCCGTAGCCGGAACGACCGAAGCCGCGTCGATGCCGAGCGAGGCATCCTCCGATGCCGACTTGACGATATATCGTCCCGTTCCGTCCGGCGTGGCGCCCAATGCCACCCAGTCCGGCGTAGGCAGGCCGGCGGCGCGCATCCGGCGCTTGGACAGCGGCTTATGCGTGGTCGTCAGCTGTGCGCGAGCCGACGACCCCGTGTATCGGATACCCAGCCGGTCGAGTGCCCGCGGCGCAAGCGAGGCAAGCCGGCCGTTCCCGCCGATGGCCTCGACAAGATTGAAGACCAGGCTCGGCGGCGGCGTCAGCAGATCGGGCAAATCGGCAATACCGCCCAGAACGCGGATTTCCGCCTCCCAGCCCAGCCGTTGCAATGCGTCGAGGATTTCCCCGGCTTGAACGACGGTATCCGCCTCATCCGGCCGGTCGGCGCTGGCCCCGTGCAGGACCACCGCATGCAACGGGCGCGTCATCGCTCAACCGGTGCGCCGCGCCCGCGCCTGGCTGTCGAGTGCATAGCGGGCGGCCGCCGCATCCAGAATCATTCCCAGCAGCCGTTCGTAGGGCACGCCTGCCTGGCCTGCCAGGATCGGCAGATCGGAGTGGCTGGGATGCAGCCCCGCGATGGGGTTGGCCTCCAGGAATGTCGGTTCGCCCGACGCGTCCGAACGGAAGTCGAGGCGTGCTGCATCCCGGCAACCGAG
>JBFWNZ010000384.1:0-3479 GCA_050250795.1 Alphaproteobacteria bacterium
GGGCCTCCCGCACCTCGGCATACAGGCGCGAGGTGAATCCGCCGCCGCCCAGAATATGGTTCAGCACCTGCGCGACGTAATAGTCGGGATCGCGGCGGGCGATGCCGGGCTGGCTGAAAATGGCGGCGCTCTGCGGCACCGCCTGCTCGGCGACGAAGGTCTCTCCTGCCGCCGCGATCTTGGCTTTCGACACGCCGGTCGCCGCCTTGGACGTCGCGGGAAGGCTAGCGAAGGCGGCATCCAGCAACGGGCCCAGCTGGGCCGGCTCGATATCGCCCGAGACGCCGACGATCAGCCGGTCGCGCGTAAACCGCTCGCGGATCAGCCCTCGCATATCCGCGACGGAGATCGCGGCGACGCTTGCGGCGGTGCCTTCGCCGGGACGTCCGTAGGGATGGTGCGGAAAGACTGCGCGCGCCCAGATCTGTCCCGCGATTTGGTCCGGATCGCGCGACCGGGCGCGGATTCCGGCCAGGATCTGGTTGCGGATGCGTTCGACCGGCTCGGCATCGAAGCGGGGACGCGTCAGCGCGAGGTTGAGCAGGCGAACGGCCTCGTCGCGGTTCGCCGTGAGGGTCTTCAGCCGGCCGCGAAAGGTGTCCTGGCCGGCATCGAAACCGAGCCGGATCGACAGGTCCTCCAGCCGTCCCTGGAAGCTCTGGCTGTCGAGGTCGCCTGCGCCTTCGTCGATCAGCGCGGCGGTCATGCCGGACAGTCCCTCGCGCCCCTGCGGGTCGAGGGCGGAGCCGCCGCGGAACGAGAACTCGACCGACAGCAGGGGCACGCTGGGATCGCGCACCAGCCATGCCTCGATGCCGCCGGGGCTGCGGACCCGCTCGACCTGCGTCGCATTGGCTGGAGATGTGCCGAACGCAGCCAGCAGGAAAAGGGCGGCGATGGCGAGCTGTCGCATCAGCGTGCTCCCCCTTCGGCATCGGCTTTGGGCAGCAGCAGCGAGGTTACATGCGAGTTGCTGCCGAGAACGGCCCGTGCGGCGGCGTTGACCTGATCGACCGTGACCGCACCGATCCGGTCGGGCCAGGATTCGACATCCCCGACCGTCAATCCGATGGACAGCGCGCGTCCGAACAGGTTCGCCGGCACATGCAGCGAATCGCGGGCATAGATGGCGTCGGCCTGGAGCCGCTGGATGGCGCGGGCGACCTCGTCTTCGCTCACGCCGTCGGCCAGCAGCTTCGCGACCTCGGCCTCCATCGCGGCCTCGACCTTGGCAAGGTCGCGGCCGTCGCGCGGCGAGGCATAGAGGCCGAAGACGGAGGGGCCGCGGTCGACCGGGTCGTACCAGGCACCGGCCTGCACGGCCACGCCCTGTTCCACCACCAGCCGCCGGTAAAGCCGGCTTGTCGCGCCGCCGGACAGGATTTCCTGCAAGACCTCTAGCGGATAGGCGTATTCGGTGTGTCCATAGACGTAGCCGGGGGCAAGCACCCGGCGCGACCATGTCGGCTGGCGCACCCGTGCGTCGCGCAGCGTGATGCGGGTCTCCCCCTCGTGGGGCGGCTCGCGCCAGGCTGGGCGCTCCGGCAGGTCGACCGCCGCAATGGCACCGAAATAGCGTTCGACCAGGGGCCGCAGCGTGGCGACGGTCACGTCGCCCGCAACCACCAGGGCGACGTTGTTCGGCGCATACCATTGCCGATAGAAGCCGCGAATGTCCTCGTGCGTCAGGGCCCGGATCTCGTGGTCCCAGCCGATGATCGGAATGCGGTACGGGTAGTTGCGATACAGCGCAGCCTCGGCCTGTTCGCTCAGCCTTGCGCCGGGGTCGTTCTCGATGCGGCTTCGCCGCTCCTCCAGCACGACCTTGCGTTCGGTCTCGATCTCGTCGTCGGTCAGGCGCAGATGGCGCATCCGGTCGGCTTCGAGCCGCAGCATGGTCTCAAGCCGGTCGCGGGCGACAGTCTGGAAATAGCCGGTGTAGTCCTGGCTGGTAAAGGCGTTCTCCTGGCCGCCATTGCGCGAGACGATGGCCGAGAACTCGCCGGGCGCCAGCGTGTCCGTACCCTTGAACATGAGGTGTTCGAGAAAATGCGCCAGGCCCGAGCGCGCCGGCGGTTCGTCCATCGCGCCGACCCTGTACCACAGCATGTTGACGACGACAGGGGCGCGGGGGATCGGCACGACCACCACCTGCATCCCATTGGGCAGCGTGAAGGATTCGGCACCGAAAATGGCCGCTCTGGCCGGAAACGCGATGGCCAGCAGGACCAGCAATGCTGCCGCAAGGCGCCCAAGAGGCGCCGGTGCAAGAGCGCTCACGCCTATTGGGTCTTCGTTGGGGTGGTCCCGTCGGTGGGCGCCTTGCCCAGGGCGGCGTTGTCGCGAAGCCGCTGGGTCTCGGCCGCCGGGTCGACAACGACATTCTTCTCGTCGTCCGACTTCCAGAACACGAGACGGTCGACCAAAGACTTGTCTTCCTGCACGCGGCCGCTTTCGCGCGCCAGAACCGTGCGGATGTCGGGATCGGCATCGAGCGCGTTCGCCTGCTTCAGCAGGGCGCGTTCGCCGTTGGAAGCACCCGCGTCGGCAGGCTGGGGCGATGCACTCGAAGCCCCGCCGCTCGTGAGCGAAAGATTCAGATTCGAGCCGGTCCGCGGCGCCGACGTCTGGCCGCCCAGCAAAGCGGCCTGTGCCGTGTCGCGGGTCTCGGTCTCGTTCGGGCGCTTCTCGCCCGGCCGCGGCGGGCGCAGGCCGTAATCCGGCGGCACGGACAAGGGTGCGCGTTGCACCACCGTGAACTCGTCGGGTCCCGTCAGCTTCTTGTCGCAGCCTGCGAGCACGAGGGCGGCCGTCGCCAGCAGCGCGGCCATTCCAAGGCGTCCCGGCGACACCACCATAGATCCGGCTCCGTCGCGGTTCGGATTCAAGCCGTTACATAGGCTCTTTTCGTCGCTCGAACAAGCCATCCAGCAGAATTCCGATGACGCCGGCGGTAATCGCCGAGTCCGCGAGATTGAACGCCGGCCAGTGATAGCCGAAGGCATGGAGGTCGAGGAAGTCGTAGACAGCACCATAGATGGCCCGGTCGACGACGTTGCCGAGCGCACCGCCGATGACCAGCCCGAGTGCCACGGCCAGCAACCGGCTCTCCGCCCGGCGCAACCAGACGCCCAGCGCTATGGACACGGCAATGGCGACCAGCGAGAGAATCCAGGGTCCGACATCGCCGGCTGCGTTGAACATGCCGAAGCTGACGCCGCGGTTCCAGACCGTGACCAGATTGAAGAATCCCGTCACCTCGACGACCTGGAAGGGGTCGCCGAGCCAGCCCATCATCATCTGCTTGGTCAACTGGTCGAGGACCGCGACGAGTGCGGCGATGGCAAGGCCCAGGCGCAGCACGGGCTTACTCGGCCGCGTGCGGCAGGTGGCGCACGGCCTCGTCGCAGCGGCCGCAGATGCCCGGTGTCTTGCCGCCGACATCCGGCAGAACCTGCCAGCAGCGGACGCATTTCTCG
>JBFWNZ010000385.1:0-3463 GCA_050250795.1 Alphaproteobacteria bacterium
TGGCGCACTACACCCGCGGTCTCGTTCTGGCCGGGCAGAACGCCACGGAGGATGCGGCCGCGGCGATGGACCGTGCGATCGCGCTGAAGGCCGATCCCCGTTTCCGGCTTGCGCGGGCCGGGCTCATGCCCATCGTCGCGCCGTCCGAGACGGCAATCCGCCGCTGGCGGCGGGCCTTCGAGGAGGGGTTCGATGCATTGATCGCGGACGGGGTGCGGATCGACCAGTTCCCGCCGCCGGCCTCCGCCATGACCTTTCATATGACCTATCAGGGCGAGAACGACCGCGACCTGTTCGCCAAGGTCGGCCGTTTCTATGCCCAGGCCTGTCCCGACCTGTCCTGGACGGCGCCGCAACTGCGCGGGACGCGGCCGGGCCGGGCGCGACGGCGCATCGGCCTCGTCTCGCATTATCTGGGCGAACACGCGGTGGCGGCGACCTTGATCGGCCTGCTGCAGGAACTGCCGCGCGAGAGCATGGAACTCGTCCTGTTTCCGGTCGGCACCGACAATCTCGCCGCGGAGATTCGCGCCACCGCCGATGGCGTGGTGCCGCTGACGGAGGGTTTGCGCAAGGCACGCGAGCGGATCGCCGAGGCCGATTGCGACATCCTGCTTTACAGCGATATCGGCATGCATGCCGTCAGCTACTGGCTGGCCTTCGCGCGGCTTGCGCCGGTGCAATGCGCGATATGGGGCCATCCCGACACGACGGGCCTGGGCAGCATCGACTATTTCATCAGCAACGACCTCGCCGAGCCGGCGGATGCCCAGGATCACTATGTGGAGCGGCTGATCCGCCTCGACGGGGTTCAGACCTGCTATCGCCGCCCGCATCTGTCTGCCGATCCGAAAGCGCGTGCGGATTTCGGATTGCCCGGGGCCGCCACGCTCTATCTCTGTCCGCAGAGCCTGTTCAAGCTGCATCCGGCGATGGATCCGGCCTTCGCGACCATCCTGCGCGGCGATCCTGGAGGCCGGCTGGTCTTGTTCGCGCATCCCGCCCGCGAGGTGACGGCGGCGCTGATCCGCCGTCTGGGCGAGGCCATGCCCGATGCGGCGGATCGTATTCAGATACTGCCGCGCGTTCGCTTCGCCGACTTTCTCAACGTCATGGCGCTTGCCGATGTCGTGCTCGACACATGGCCCTTCGGGGGCGGCAACACGAGCTATCAGGCCATTGCGCTCGGCCGGCCGCATGTGACCCTGCCGCATCGCTTCATCCGCGGGCGGGGAACCTGGGCGCTCTACCGGCATATGGACCTGCTGGACTGCGTGGCGGCGGATGCCGGCGACTACGCACGGATCGCACTTGAACTGGGCCGCGATCCGATCCGCCATGCAGCGGTGTCGTCGGCCATCCGCGAGCGTGGGGCGGTCGTGTTCGACGACCGCCGTGTCGTGCGGTCGCTGGCACGGTTTCTCCAGGAGGTGCCCTTGTGAGCGAGGTCCAGCAGATACTCGGTGCGGCCGTCCTCTACCACCGCGACGGCCGCCTGGACGAGGCGCTGGCGCTGTACCGCCAGGTTCTTGCCCGCGATCCGGAGAATGCCCGCGCCCATGGCATGATCGGTGCCATCGCCATGGCAAAGGGCGATCCGGCGGGTGCGGTCGCGGCCTTCGAGCAGGCCGTTTCGGCAAATCCGTCGGATGCGCGGATGCTGAACAATCTGGCGGCGGCCTGTCGTGCTCATGGCGACCGTCGGCGTGCGGAAGCCGTGTACCGGCAGGCCCTCGCGGCAGACCCTGGCCTGATCTCGGCCGCCTACAATCTCGGCAATCTGCTGGCTGAGGCGGGCGACCGCGAGGCGGCCGCCGAGGCGTTCCGTCAGGTGCTGGCCCGCCAGCCCGGCCATGTCGAGGCGGGGAACAACCTCGCCTTGTCGCTGCTGGCGCTGGGTCGTCTGGATGCCGCCGCGTCCGTTCTCGAAGGGGTGCTGGCGGCGGCGCCGGATCATCCGCTTGCGCTCGCCAATCTGGGCATCGTGCGTCTGGAGCAGGGCCAGGCCGAGGCCGCAGTGACGGCATTGCAGGCGTCCCTGGCCAGGCAACCCGGATCGGCTCCGGCGCTGGAGGCGCTTGGCAACGCGCTGCGCCGGTTGGGCGATGAGGCGTCTGCCGCTGCGGCTTACAGCCGTGCGGAACGCCTGTCGCCGCGGCCGGGCCTGGCGGTCAAGCGCCGGCTGATCCTGCCGGCCATTCCGGCCTCTGTCGCGGCGATGGATGAGGCCCGGACGCATTTTGCGCTGGCGGTCGAGGAGATGCTGGCCGATCCGCCGCGGCTGTCCGATCCGCTGGCCGAGGTCGGGGCCACGAATTTTCACCTGTCCTATCACGATGCCGACAACCGGCTGCTGCAGCGCCGCGTGGCGGCAATGTATCTGGCCGCGTGCCCGGGGTTGAACTGGGAGGCACCGCATTGCGCGGTGCGCGACCGTCCGGCGGACCGCAGGCTTCGTATCGGTTTTGTCTCGCGGCATCTGCGCGAGCATGCCATCGGACGCTGCTTTGCCGGGATGATCCGGCATCTGCCGCGCGAGCGGCTGCATGTGACGGTGGTGACGCCCGTGGCTGCCTCCGACCCGCTGGCACATGATATCCATGCGAGCGCCGATGCGGTCCTGCATTTGCCGCAGCGTCTCGATCTTGCGCGCCAGGCCCTGGCCGAGGCGCGGTTCGATGCGCTGGTCTATACCGATATCGGCATGGAGCCGCTGACCTATTTCCTCGCCTTCGCCCGGTTGGCACCCTTCCAGGCCGTGCTTTGGGGCCATCCGGACACGACCGGAATTCCCGGCATCGATGCCTTCGTAACCTATGACAGCCCCGACGCCTTGGCTGCCGCCGAGTTTTCCGAGCCGGTCGTTGCCTTTCCGGGTTTCCCGACCCATTACCGGCGGCCCGAACCGCCGGACCCCGCGCGGGACCGTGCGGCATTGGGGCTGCCTGCAGCGGCGCATCTCTATTTCTGTGCGCAGACGCTGTTCAAGGTGCATCCGGATATGGACGCCCTGTTCCGCGCTATCCTGGAGGCGGATGCGGAGGGTCTGTTGCTGTTGCCGGCGGGCGGCACGCCGCATCTGGCGCAGCAACTCGATGCCCGGTTGCAACACACGCTCGGGTCCGCGCACCGCCGCGTGCGGTTCCTGCCGCCGCTGTCGCATGGCGATTTCATGGCGGTGCTGGCCGCGGCGGATGTGTCGCTCGACACGCGGCCCTTCGGCGGCGGCAATACCAGCCTTCAGGCCCTGTCGGTCGGGACGCCGGTGGTGAACTGGCCGGCGCCCTGGCTGCGCGGCCGCTTTACCCGGCGCATGTACGAGCATATAGGCATTGGCGACTGTACCGTTGGCGATGCTGCGGCCTATGTCGCGACGGCGGTGGACCTGGCGCGCCACGCGGAACGACGGGCCGATCTCAGCCAGCGGATCGAGGCCGGGTCCGGCGCGTTGTTCGGCGATGCG
>JBFWNZ010000386.1:0-3437 GCA_050250795.1 Alphaproteobacteria bacterium
GGCCGGGCGCATCTGCGGCCCGATCTGGCCCGTCCGGTGGGCAATCGCCTGTTCTTCGCGGGGGAGGCGACCTCGACCGAGTTCTTTTCGACGGCGCATGGCGCCTATTTCTCGGGGATTCGCGCGATTGCCGAATTTCGGAAAGGGCATGGCTGATACGACGCCGGCCGCCGCTTTGTTGCTGACAGTCCCCGGCCGGGCGATGTAGGCATGTGCCGCTCGATATTCAGGGATTGGAGAGGATCATGGCGGACGCGAAGCAGACCATTGCGATCATCGGCGGCACCGGCGCCCTGGGGACCGGCCTTGCCGTCCGCTGGGTCGAGGCGGGCCATGACGTGGTGATCGGGTCGCGCCAGGCCGACAAGGCCGAGACGGCGGCGGCCGAGGTGTCGCAGCGGCTGGGCGGGCGCCCGGTGCGCGGCCTGGACAATGTCGCTGCGGCGCAGGCGGCCTCCATCGTCGTGCTGACCGTCCCCTTCGCGCATCACAACTCGACGCTTGAGGCGATCCGCCCGGCGCTGCAAGGCAAGATTCTGGTCGACGTGACCGTGCCGCTGGTGCCGCCGAAAGTGACGCGCGTCCAGTTGCCGCCGGAGCATTCGGCGGCCAAGCAGGCGCAGATCCTGCTGGGCGACGGGGTGAAGGTCGTCTCGGCCTTTCAGAACGTTGCGGCAGCCCATCTCGAATCCGGGCATGCCGACTGCGATGTGCTGGTCTGCGGCGACGACGCGGATGCGCGCGAGACGGTGGTCGGGCTGGTCCAGGCGGCGGGTCTGAAGGGCTGGCATGCCGGTCCCATCGACAACTCGGTGGTCGCGGAGGCGCTGACCTCGGTGCTGATCTTCATGAACCGGCGCTACAAGATCGACGGCGCCGGCATCCGCATCACCGGCGAGCCCACGGCCTGAGTTCCATGACGGGCGCGGCGCCGCGGCTGGCGCTTACCGCACTGCCCGGGATTCCCCGGCTGCGGTCGGGCGACGATCTGGCCGGCATCCTGCTGAACGGGGTGGCGGCGGCCGGCGAAAAGCTGGCCGATGGCGACATCCTGGTCGTGGCGCAGAAGCTGTTCTCCAAGGCCGAAGGGCGGACCGTCGATCTCGCAACGGTCAGGCCTTCCGCGCAGGCCGAGGAGATCGGCCGCGCGGTCGACAAGGATCCGCGCGTGGTGGAACTGATCCTCGCCGAATCCGAATCCGTCCTGCGCCAGCGGCCGGGGCTGCTGATCGTGGTCCACCGCCTGGGGTTCGTGCTGGCGAATGCAGGCATCGACGCCTCCAATGTCGAGGGCGGGGAGGATCGGGTGCTGCTGCTGCCGGTCGATCCCGACGCCTCCTGTCGCCGCCTGCGCGATGAAATCGCAGACCGTAGCGGCGCGCGCGTGGCAGTGGTGATGAACGACAGCATCGGCCGTGCCTGGCGCATGGGCACGGTCGGCACGGCGCTGGGGGCGGCCGGTCTGGCGGCGCTGTGGGATATGCGCGGGCAGCCCGACCTGATGGGCCGGCCGCTGCGCGTGACCCAGGTGGCGCTGGCCGACCAGATCGCGTCCGCCGCGTCCCTGCTTCAGGGCGAGGCGGCGGAAGGGCTGCCGGCGGTCCTGATGCGCGGGCTCGCGCTGCCGCCGGGCGAGGGCGGCGCGGACACGCTGATCCGTCCGCCGCATGAGGATTTGTTCCGGTGACGGGGCATGTGCTGGCCCTGTCGGGCGGTGTCGGCGGCGCCAAGCTGGCGCTGGGTCTGGCCGACACGCTTCCGGCTGAGAAGCTGACCGTGGTCGCGAATACGGGCGACGATTTCGAGCATCTCGGTCTCAAGATTTGCCCCGATCTGGACACGGTGATGTACACGCTTGCCGGCCTCGCCGATCCCGAGCGGGGCTGGGGGCGGGTCGGGGAGACCTGGACCTTCATGGCCGCGCTGGCCGCTGTCGGCGGCGAGACCTGGTTCCAGCTTGGCGACGGCGATCTGGCCACGCATGTCGAACGCACGCGCCGGCTTGCGGCCGGCGACGGCCTTGGGGCGATCACCGCGGATTTCTGCCGCCGTCTCGGCATCGGCCCGGCCGTTCTCCCGGCGACCGACGACCGTCTGGCGACCATCGTCGATACCGCCGACGGACCGTTGCCGTTCCAGCAGTATTTCGTGCGCGAGCGCTGCGCGCCCGAGGTCCGCGGCTTCCGGTTCGCCGGTTGCGTGCGGGCGCGACCGCATCCGGGGTTTCTCGCGGCATTGGCCGATCCGGACCTGTCGGCCATCGTGATCTGCCCGTCCAATCCGTTCATCAGCATCGACCCGATCCTGTCCATGTCGCGGATGCGCGAGGCGATCCGCGAGGCCGGGGTGCCGGTGGTGGCCGTATCGCCGGTGGTCGGCGGACAGGCGATCAAGGGGCCGGTCGCCAAGATGCTGGCGGAACTCGGCCATGCCGTGACGGCGACGGCGGTCGCGGCGCATTACGGCGATCTCATCGACGGCTTTGCGATCGATACCGCCGATGCGGCCCTGGCGGCGGAGATCGAGGCGGCGGGGCCGCGCGTTCTGGTCGCCGAGACCGTGATGCGCAACCGCGACGACAAGCGCCGGCTGGCCGATGCCGTGCTTGCCTTCGCCGCAGGGCTGGGTCGCCGCGACTGACTGTGGCAGGCTGCGGCAAGGCTGCTATAGTCCCAGCCGCTATCGTCTTTCGAACCGTTACCCTTCAACAGCATCCGGAACATGGCCATGTCGATCTGGGCTGTCGTCCCGGCCAAGGATTTCGCCACCGCCAAGCAGCGTCTGGTCGACGTCTTGTCGCCCGACGAGCGGCGGACGCTGTTCCGCGCCATGTTCGTCGATGTGCTGACGGCGCTGGGCCGGGTGCGCGGGCTGAGCGGCATTCTCGTCGTCACCCGCGATCCCGAAGCGGCGGCGCTGGCTGCGGCGCATGGCGCCGAGGTTCTGGAGGAACCGGCCAATCGCGGGCAGTCCGCGGCGGTGACGACGGCGGCCGAGCATCTGGCCGCGCGCGGCGAGGCGGGGCTGCTGCAACTGCCGGGCGACCTGCCGCTGGTCACGGTCGAGGAAGTGGAGATCGTGCTGCGCGCGCATCGTTCCGGCCGCGCCATGACCATCGTGCCGGCGCATGATGGCCGCGGCTCCAACTGTATCCTTCTGTCGCCGCCGGATCTGGTCCCCTTTCAGTTCGGCAATGACAGTTTCCGGCCGCATCTGGCCGTTGCTGCCGAACGCGGGATCGAGCCGACGGTGGTGCGGCTGCCGGGCATCGGCCTGGACATCGACACGCCCGCCGATCTGCTGGCGTTGATCGGCCGGCCGGCGGAGACCGGCGCGCATCGCTATGTGATCGAATCCGGCATCGCCGAGCGGCTGACCGGCGGCGGCCTGCGCACCCTGTCCGCCGGATGAGCATGGATACGCTCGAACGCCTCATT
>JBFWNZ010000387.1:0-3433 GCA_050250795.1 Alphaproteobacteria bacterium
CGCCAGCGTCGGCACCGTGGCATCGCCGATATCCTTGGTCGATCCGGCATGTCCCGGCAGGTCGAACGAGACCGCGCGCCGCCGCTGGGATAGCGCCGGCTGGTTGAAGGCCCAGAGTCCCAAATCGCCGCCGAGCCCGTGGACAAGCAGCACCGGCACGCCACCCTGACCGGTGTCGCGAACGCGCAGGCTGCCCACCGCGGTCGGCAGCATCACAGGTTCGGCCGGCCGCCTCGTCCCGCGGTCCCCGGCGTCGGTGTCCTGCGTCATCTCCCCTCGCCCCCGTAATCGCGACTGGATGGCTGGCGCGAAAACACTAGTATCCTCATCCGGCAGCGCCCGACCGCTTGGGTTTGGCATTGCCCTGCCGTCGCGGATACACCATTTTCGGCGGCCCGACCATATCCGGCGGCGCATATCCGACCGGAACTTCGAACCGACAAGGGGACACGCGTGGAAAACAGGCTGTATCTGGACCTCGAATGGGGCCGTGTGGTGATCGAGACTCTGCCCGAGATCGCCCCGAAACATGTCGAGCGGATCACGACGCTGGCCAACCAGGGCTTTTACGACGGAATCGTCTTCCACCGCGTGATCGAGGGCTTCATGGCCCAAACCGGCGACCCGACCGGAACCGGCACGGGCGGTTCCGACCTGCCGGACCTGCCGGCGGAGTTCAGCCGCGAAGCGCATGACCGCGGTGCGGTGTCGATGGCGCGGACGAGCGATCCGGACAGCGCCAACAGCCAGTTCTTCATCGTCTTCGACGACGCCACCTTCCTCGACGGCCAGTATTCGGTCTGGGGCCGCGTGGTCGAAGGCATGGAGCATGTGGACCGGATCAAGAAGGGCGCGCCGCGCTCGGGCATGGTTCAGAATCCGGACCGGATCGTGAAGATGCGCGCCGCCGACGCGGAGTGACCCGGATCACTGCCGGCGCTGGCGGAACCGCGTAGATACGGCACCGTGCCGTCGGCGGTTCCGGCGGCAGGGAGGGTCGAACCATGTCATCCACCGCGCCCACCGGCAGCATCCCGTCCTCTGCGCTCTCCACCGCGCAGCAATACGGCACGTTCGCCTTGAAGCACGCCGCCCAGCAGGATCAGGCGGCGGTCGAACTGACCAAGCAGGCCGTGCAGTCCGAGCAGGGCGACCGTCCGCCGGCACCGCCCAGCGGCCCGACCGGACAGATCGTCGATATTCTCGTATGACGCTGCGACGCCGGGCCACGGTTGCCTAAAGGCGGGGATGCGGGTAATTAGCCGCATCCCCGACGCTGATTCCGGATCGAGATGGCCCGGCCCTTCCTGAAGCGATGGCTCGGATTCGCCGTCAAGGCGGCGGTCACGGCCGGCCTGATCTGGCTTCTCATGCGCGGCTTCGACACCGGCGAGGCCCTGCATCGGCTCGGCCAGTTGTCGCCCTGGCTGGCACCGGCCGTGCTCGCCTTGCTGGGGGCCGTTTCGGTGCTGGCGGCATGGCGCTGGACCATTCTGATGCGCCTGTTCGGCCCCTCTCTCCGCTTCCGCACGACGCTGCGGCTCATCTTCGAGGGCCAGTTCTTCAACCAGACCCTGCCGTCCACCATCGGCGGCGACGGCGTGCGAATGTACCGGGCGGCACGGCTCGGCATCCCGGCCGGAGCGGCGATCAACGGCGTGATCCTGGACCGTGTCGTGGGGCTGGGCAGCCTGTTGCTGATGGTCGCGATGGCGCAGCCGATGCTCGCGGACCGCGTCCGCGACTCCGCGATGCGGCTCGGGTTCGCGGCCGTCCTGCTTGCCGGCGGCCTGGGAATCGCCGGCCTGCTTTGCTTCGGCTGGATGCCGTCATTCGTGTTGCGCTGGCGGCTCGGCGCCTGGGTGGCGAACCTGTCCGCCGCGGCGCGTCGCATGGTCGCCACGCCCGCCGTGATCCTGCCGGTCGTTGCCATCTCGCTGACTATCCATGCCCTGGTCGTCGTCACGGTCTGGCTGATCGGCCGCGGCCTTGCCCTGCCTTTGGGGTTCATCGACTGCCTCGTCTTCGTGCCCGCGATCCTGCTGCTGTCGGCAGTTCCCATCTCGATCGCCGGCTGGGGCGTACGCGAGGGAATGATGGTCACCGCGTTCGGCATGGTCGGCGTGTCGCAGAGCGGCAGCCTGACCCTCTCGATCCTGTTCGGCTTTGCAATGGTGGCCATCGGCCTGCCGGGCGGTGCATTGTGGCTCGCCAGCCCGGACCGCCATACCCGGCCGGCGGATATGGATCATGCGCCCGTAGAGTGATGCCGAAGCCGATGCCTGACAGCTCCGAGACCGTTCAGACCGTTTCCGCCCGCAAGGAGGCGATCCGCGCCCACGCCGACCGGATGGCGGACCGGCGCGACGAATGGATCGACCGCAACGCCTATTATTACGACGAGGATCGGCGCTACATGCGCTTCCTCGTACCCGAGGGGCTGCGGGTGCTGGACCTTGGCTGCGGGACCGGCGGGCTGCTCGCGTCGCTGAACCCGTCCTACGGCGTCGGAGTCGATTTCAGCCCGCGCATGATCGAGCGCGCACAGGCGGCGCATCCGCATCTGACCTTCGTCGAAGGAGACGTCGAGGATCCGGACTTCCTGACGACCCTGGACGGCCCTTTCGACGTCATCCTTCTGTCCGACACCATCGGCGACCTTGAGGATTGCGAGGCCACGATCGCGGCGCTCCACCCGCTCTGCACGCCGGACACGCGGCTGGTGGTCGCCTATTACTCCCCGCTCTGGCAGCCGATGGTGCGGCTGGCCGATAAGCTGGGCCAGCGCATGCCGCAGCCGGAGCACAACTACCTCTCGACCCGCGACATCATGAACCTGATCGACCTCGGCGATTTCGAGGTCATCAAATACGAGTGGCGCCAGCTTGTGCCGAAACGCCTGCTCGGCCTCGGCCCGCTGATCAACCGCTATATCGCGACCCTGCCGCTGCTTCGGCGGCTTTGCCTGCGCAACTACATCGTCGCGCGGCCGATGCGCGGCAGCGAGAAACCCGGCCTGTCGGCCAGCATCATCATTCCCTGCCGCAACGAGAAGGGAAACATCGAGCCCGCGATCCAGCGCATGCCGCGTTTCGCGCCGGACATGGAAATCCTGTTCATCGAGGGACACAGCCGCGACGGCACGCTGGCCGAATGCGAGCGGGTCCGCGACGCTTATCCCGACTGGGACATCAAGGTCGCGGCCCAGGACGGCAAGGGCAAGGGCGACGCGGTCCGCAAGGGCTTCGACATGGCCCGCGGCGACGTGCTGATGATCCTGGACGCCGACCTGACCATGCCGCCGGAGATGCTGCCGCGCTATTACCGCGTCATCGAGCAGGGCAAGGGCGAGTTCGTGAACGGCTCGCGCCTCGTCTATCCGATGCAGCCGGGGGCGATGCGGTTCCTCAACTACTATGCCAATCGCGGCTTC
>JBFWNZ010000388.1:0-3429 GCA_050250795.1 Alphaproteobacteria bacterium
CGAGATAGCTGTCCGCCAGCGCGCCCTCCGAAAACAGGGCGACCGCGTCGTCGGAGCCCGCGGCGACCAGCGGGAAGATTTGGCCGTCCACGTCGGCGCGAATGAAGCCCGGCTGGTAGAAATAGTCGAAGACCGGTCCCGGACCCATAGGCCGCACCACGCCGCCGCCGGTCGCATGGACCGAGAAGACCGGTCCGTCGACGCAATGCAGCAGGAGACGCGCGACATTGCCGTTGGTCTGCGCGGGAACGGTAACCGCCGCCCCGTCGCGCAACTCCCAGCCCGCGAAGGCGGACGAGGCGGCAAGCAGGAACGCGCCGAGCAGCGCGAATCGGAGGACCGGTCTGAGCATGCCCCTAGGGAAGCACTGCGTTCGCTTCCGGACAAGACGCCGCGGCCGACCGACTTGCGGCAGTGGCGCGTTATGGCGCGCTGGCCTATGGAAAGGCGGTGTCGAACTACCCGCTCTCGTACCGCCTGACCTGGCTGCCCCGCCTGCTGCACCCTTCGCTCCGCGGCTTCCGGCCGGAATCGCGGCCAACCCCGCGCGACCCAGGCGAAAGACCGGCCGACGCGGTGCGGCTCGTCTTCTTCGGCGACCTTTCCGCGGTGGCCAACGACGCGCCACCGATGATCGATTGGGACCTGAGGACGCTGTTCGGCGGGGCGGACATGATCGTCGGCAATTGCGAGAGCCCCGTGGTCGAGCGCCCCGCCGCCCCGTTTGCCACGGCCCTCGGCCTGAAGCATGCGATGGACGCCGCCCTCCTGGCCGACGCGCTGGCGGCGGCGGGCATCGACCCCGGCAAGACCGTTCTGTCGGTTGCCAACAACCACGCGCTTGACCAGGACGTCGCGGGGCTCGAGGCGAGCCGCGCCGCGATCGAGGCGATCGGCGCGCGGGTCGCCGGCCTTGCCGGGGTTCCGACCGTCCTGGCGGATGTCGGCGGCCTGTCAGTCGCCGTTGACGCCCACAGCGCATGGCGAAACGCAGGAGCCTCAAAGTTCGCCCGACACGTGCGAACCGCACCCGACCCCTCGCCGCCGACAGCCGAGCTTCATTGCGCGCTGCCGCACTGGGACTGGGAGTTCCGGCATTTCCCGCAGACGGAGACGCGCGAGGCCGCGCGGCGCCTGCGCGCCACTGGCACGCGGCTGGTAGTAGGCGGCCATGCCCATGTGCTGCAGCCGGTCGAACGGCGCGGCGACGCGCTCGTCGCCTACGGGCTCGGCGACTTCCTCGGGACGGCATGGCCGAGGGTGCGCTGGCCCTTGCGCATCGGCGGCCTGCTGGTGGTCGACATCGCCACCCAGGGCGCGGCGCGGGGCACCATCCTCGACCATGCGCTGGTGCCGTTCGTGAGACTGCGCGAGGGCCGCCGCGAACGGCTGCTGCCGGCGGCCGACGCGCCGGCGCGGCTGCGCGTCAGGGTTGCGGCGCGGCTCGACGCCGTGCTCGGTCCGGCGGGCTGAGCCGGAGCGGCGACGGCATCGCGCCCGCAGCCGGGCCGCCGAAGCCCTTCCGCCGCGCCTTGCTCCGAGGACCAACCTCTCCTTACGGCAGATCGCGGCCCCGTCGGCCGGTCGGCCATGCCAAGTCCCTGTTTTCGCGAACTATCTTGCAAGCGTCATACAAGCGTGCGATAGTGTTGACGCTCGGGCATTTGCTGACCCGGAGACTGGACGCTTTGACGACCCTTCCCCGACACTGTGAATATCTGACGGCCCTCTTTTGGCGGGGGGTTAGATCATGCGCGATCCGCATGACCGCCAAGATCACCGGACCTTCCCCCGCCGCCAGTGGGTGAAGGACCTCATAGCACACGGGCGAAGGAGTTCTCCCTCATGGCACAGACCGGCACTGTTAAGTTCTTCAACGCAACCAAGGGCTTTGGCTTCATCACGCCGGACGGCGGCGCCAAGGACGTGTTCGTGCACATCTCGGCAATCGAGGCTTCCGGCATGCGCACCCTCGTCGACGGCCAGAAGGTCACGTTCGACGTTGAACCGGACCGCATGGGCAAGGGCCCAAAGGCTGTCAACCTGCGCGCCGGCTGAACCTTTCGTATTCCCGACGGCCGGTTTCCGCCGAGCCCTTCAACAATTCCGACCCCGCCGCTCGCCGGCGGGGTTTTCCTTTTTCGTGATGATATCCAGTCTCGCTTCCGGTCCCGACCGGCGCCTGTCGCAGGCGCTGAACGCAGCGGCGCTCAGGCCACCTTCAGCCGGGCCTGCAATGCGTCAGACAAGCCCTTCATCAGGCATTCGGGGCAGTCCACCCCGCTCTTGAACAGGTCGAGGATGATCCGGGCGGCATCTTCGCGCGCCTCGCTGCCGTCGGCGAAGCCGTGCTCGCGGCAATAGGCTTCGAGCGTCGCGCCAAGAAGGTCGAGTTGCTCGGGACTTGCATATCCGTTCGACTGCATGGTGCTTTCTCCTGCGTTGGGCGAAAGCCTGATCGTCTCTTTCGACCGTCCGTTGCCTTGATGTGCCGGACGACCAGCGCAGATTAGAACGGGCGTTGGCGGCCCCGCAATTCAATATGACGTAGCGCCTGTAACATCTGCGCGTCGAAGGAAGCCGCATTTCCGCTGTCGAATCGCGGCGAAACACCATTTCGGCGCGTCAAGAGCCATGTCGAAAGTTTTTCTTGCCCGCGTCTCGAAAATAGACGACAAAAATTGCGTTCGGGCGCTTGCCGGCCCGGAGACGGGAATGGAAGTCCTGGGGTGGGGGTAACTGCCGCGGGGTCGCCAAAGAGAGGGCTGCGGCAAAGCCCCGGTGCGAGAACTGTTTCAGCTCCTCCAGTGATCGGCCGAGCCTGCGCCATGCGTGCGCAGACATGACCATGATGGGATCAGAGGAGTCTCCCATGCCGCAGACCGGCACTGTCAAGTTCTTCAATCATGCCAAAGGCTTCGGCTTCATCACGCCGGACGACGGGGCGAAGGACGTCTTCGTCCACATTTCGGCTGTGCAGTCTTCCGGCCTGCCGGGTCTTGAGGACGGACAGAAGGTCACCTTCGACACCGAGCCGGACAAGCGCGGCAAGGGACCGAAGGCGGTCAACCTGCGCATCGGCTGATCCCGGAGAGGCCTTTGACGGCCCTCCTACGGCGCAAGTTTCGATCGCAAACGGAGCGCGGATTGCGGCCGCCTGCGACGCAGTGAGGCGAACCCGCCCCGTTGCTCGCGTCGTCCCCGCGATGAAGAGCCCGTTCAGCGGCGGTTCAGCCGCTGCCGCCTAGCGTCCCCTCCATCCGCCGGGCTCCCATGATCGTTCCACCGACCCGGCGCGAAGGAGACCGTACATGATCCGCTTTCTGAAGACCGCCGTATTGTCGACCGCCGTGATGGCGACGGTGCTGGCCACCCTCCCCGCCGAGGCACGTGACCGCTACCGCGACCACGGCCCGCGCGACCATCATG
>JBFWNZ010000389.1:0-3425 GCA_050250795.1 Alphaproteobacteria bacterium
GGGGGCTCGATCTGCGCGTCCGGCTGCCGGCTGGGCATGACCGGCTGGAGATGGCGGTCCGTGAGGCGATGGCCGCCCGGCTGACGCGCGGCGCAGTGACCGTGAACCTCAACGCGGTCCGGTCGGCGGCCGAGCAGGCCTTGCGGATCAACCGTCCGCTGCTCGACCAGTTGATCGATCTGCATGGCGAGTTTGCCGGTCGCGTGTCCCCGGACCGGCCGCGGCTGGAGGCGCTGCTCGCGGTCCGCGGGGTCGTGGAGCCTGCGGAGACGGTGGAGGAAGAGGCGGAAACCGAAGCCCGTCATGCCGCGATGCTGGCGGACCTGGCGTCCGGCCTGACGGAGTTGGTTGCCATGCGCGCGGCCGAAGGGGTGCGGCTGGCGGCCGTTTTGCGCGACCGGTTGGGCGAGGTGGAAGACCTGCGCGCGGCGGCGGCGGCGAATGACAGTCTGCGCCCGGCCATGGTCCGCGAGCGGATGCGGGCGCAGATTGCCGACCTGCTCGACGCGACGCCGATGCTGAACGAGGAGCGTTTGGCGCAGGAGGTGGCGTTGCTGACCGCCAAGGGCGATGTGCGCGAAGAACTGGACCGCCTGGCTGCGCATGTCGCGGCGGGGCGCGACATGCTGGCCCAGGGCGGTGCGGTCGGGCGGCGGCTGGATTTCCTGTGCCAGGAACTGAACCGCGAGGCGAACACGATCTGCTCCAAGGCGGCGGATCTCGACCTGACGCGGATCGGCCTTGCGCTGAAGGCCGCCATCGAGCAGTTCCGCGAACAGGTCCAGAATCTGGAATGACGGGCATGGCGGACGGCGAGAAGCAGATTCGACGGCGCGGTCTGATGCTCGTGCTGTCCTCGCCCTCGGGTGCGGGCAAGACGACCATCTCGCGGGCGATCCTGGCGCGCGATCCGGGGATCGTCATGTCGGTCTCCGCGACCACGCGGCCGATGCGCCCCGGCGAACAGGATGGCCGCGACTATCATTTCGTCGATGCGCCGAGGTTTGCCGCGATGCGCGCGCGCGGCGAGTTTCTCGAATCCGCCCGCGTGTTCGGGCATGACTACGGCACGCCGCTCGCGCCGGTGATGCAGGGGCTGGAACGCGGCCAGGACGTTCTGTTCGACATCGATTGGCAGGGCACGCAGCAGCTTCGCGAGAAGGCCCGCGACGATCTCGTCTCCGTTTTCATCCTGCCGCCTTCGACGGACGAGCTGGAGCGCCGTCTGCGCAGCCGGGCCCAGGATACCGCCGAGGTGGTCGCCTCGCGGATGGCCAAGGCCTCCGACGAGATGAGCCATTGGCCGGAATACGACTACATCGTCGTCAATCGGGATGTGGAGACGAGCGTGGCCCAGGTGCAGGCTGTGCTGACCGCCGAACGGTTGCGCCGCGACCGGCAGGTGGGGCTGGGCGAGTTCGTCAACCGCCTGCGCGAAGGACGGTAAACGCGCGGGCAAGCCGCGCGAAATCCTCGATGGACAGTTCCTCGGCGCGTGCGGTCGGCAGGATATCCGCGCGGGCCAGCAGCGTGCCGGGATCGACGGGCAGCGCCTTGAGGGCGCCGCGCAGCATCTTGCGGCGCTGGGCGAACGCGGCGGCCGTCACGCGCTCGAAGTCCTGCGGATCGGCGGGCCAGGGCGGAACGGGATAGGGCTCGAACTGCACGACCGTCGAGTCGATCTTGGGGGGCGGTGTGAAGGCGCGGGCGGGAATATCGAACAGGCGTCGGGTCCGGCAGCGCCAGCCGGCGGCGACGCTGAGCCGGCCGTAATCCCCGCTGCCGGGCGCGGCGACCAGCCGGTCCGCCACTTCGGCCTGAAACATCAGCGTCAGCGACGCGTAAGCCTCGATCCCGGCGAGCCAGCCGAGCAGCAGATGGGTCCCGACATTGTAGGGCAGGTTCGCAACGATCCGGCGCGGCGGTGGGCCGAGTTCCACCGGATCGACATGCCGCGCATCCGCTTCGATCAGCGTCAGCCGGCTGCCGGCCGCATCGCGCAGGCTGGCGAGCGTGGCGATGCAGCGGGCGTCACGCTCGATGGCGACGACATGGGCCGCCCCTTCGAGCAGCAAGGCCCGGGTCAGGCCGCCTGGGCCGGGGCCGATTTCGATCACGGTGCCGGTCGTCAGATCGCCGGCGGCGCGGGCGATGCGGCGGGTGAGGTTCAGGTCGAGTAGGAAATGCTGGCCGAGCGACTTCTGGGCTGCCAGGCCATGATGCGCGATGACCTCGCGCAATGGCGGCAGCGCATCGACGGGATCAGGCAAGGCCCTTGCCGGCACGATGGGCGGCCATCTCTGCGGCCATCTGCAAGGCCGCGATGAGGCTGCTGGCGTCGGCCTCGCCCGTTCCCGCGATCTCCAGCGCGGTGCCGTGATCCGGCGAGGTCCGGACGAAGGGCAGGCCGAGGGTCACGTTCACGCCCTCGTAGAAGCTGATCGTCTTGAGCGGGATCAGGGCCTGATCGTGATACATGCACAGCGCGGCGTCGTAGCTTTCTCGCGCGCGGGGGTGGAACAGGGTGTCGGCCGGGGCAGGGCCGGAAACCGAGATTCCCGCACGCTTCAGGGCCTCCACCGCCGGGCGGATGACTTCGATCTCCTGCCGGCCGAGCGCACCTTGCTCGCCGGCATGCGGGTTCAGCGCAGCCACCGCCAGGCGCGGCCGCAGAATGCCGAAATCCGCCTCCAGCGCGGCGGCGGTCGCCAGTCCCACGGCGACGATCTCGTCGGTGCGCAAGGCCGCGACGGCATCGGCCAGCGGGAGATGCGTCGTGACCGGTACGACGCGCAGGCCCGGGCAGGCGAGCATCATGATCGGTCGTGGCGAACCGCCGGCCAGCGCAGCCAGATATTCCGTATGGCCGGGATGGGCGAAGCCGGCGGCATAGAGAATCTGCTTCTGCACGGGATTGGTGACAATTGCCGCGGCCCGTCCCTTCTGGACGAGGCGAACGGCCGTTTCAATGGCGCCAAGGACGGAACGGGCGTTGGCCGTCTCGGGGCGGCCCGGTTGCGGGTCGACCGGCAACGCCTGCGGCAGGACGGGAAGCGCGCGATGGAACACGCCTTTCGCTTCCTCGGGCGCGTCGATGGCGGCAACCGGAACACGCCAGTCGAGGCGCTCCGCGAGTCGGGCGAGGCGCCCGGCATCGTCGACAAGGAAGAAAGGCGGAACCGCTTCCCGGGTCCGTGCCAGCCATGCCTTGAGCGCGATCTCGCCGCCGATGCCGGCGGGTTCCCCCATGGTCAGAGCCAGGGCGGCGAGGCTGGTCATCCCCGGATGTCCAGATACGCCGTGCGTCGCAGTTCGCGCAGATAGCGCTGTCCATGCAGGTCCAGGCGCTCGTCCATCAGCCGCCGTTCGACTTCGTCGCGGCTGGGCAGGGGCGGGGCGCCTTCCAGCTTGCGGCTGCACAGCAT
>JBFWNZ010000390.1:0-3407 GCA_050250795.1 Alphaproteobacteria bacterium
CTCGATATGAAGCCCCGGCAGGGAAGCGCGGTCGGCCGAGATTCTGTATTCCTGGGTGATGGTGTAGGCGGCCTTTTCCGCGTCCTGCGACACAACCGTATAGGTTCGTATCCGGGCGTCGCGGTTCGAGCGGGCATAGGGGCTCTGGTCCAGGAGCTTCGCCGTCTTGGCACCGATTTCGGCCAGCGGCCGGAAGCGCGGTTTCAGCCGGGCCTGGATCGAGGCCGCATGACGGCGGATCGACTCGCTCGGTCCCTTGGCTGCCCGTTTCAGGGCGTCGTCATAGTCCTTGCGGCCGCCGGCATTCAGCCCCGCCCGCGCGAGATAGTACCAGGCGACCTGATTGTCCGGCTCCGCCGCCGTCAGCTTGCGCAGCAGCGGCAAGGCCTCGGTCCAGCGCCGTTCCGCGACGGCGCGCAGGGCGTCCTGCTCCATGTCGGACGCCGCATCCGCGGTGGTTCCCCCGAACAACGCAACCGCCAGGGCCGCCACACCGAACAGAAAGGAATGTCGCCGGATCATCGCATTGCCTGTGCAGGACGGTGCCAGTGTGTCAGGGACGGCCCCGCCGAATCCACATCACAATCGCTTTATCACCCTATAGTACCGCTTACCGTTGTATCGACTGCCTCTAGCCTCGACATATCGAAAACGGGGGCCGGCGGCGGGCAGCTTCCCTGCACGTCCGAACGGCATGAACGGAGGAGCAAGACTCGTGACAAAGATCACGCAGGAGATGATCCGTCTTTACGACGAGTACACGCATATCACCTTGGACCGACGCCGCTTCATGGAGCGGCTGACCCTCGCCGCCGGATCGGCCGCCGCGGCCGGCGCGATCCTGCCGCTGATCGAGGCGAACCAGGCTGCGGCCGCGATGATCGCCGCCGACGACCCCAGGCTGGTATCCGAAACCGTGACGTTCAAGGGCGCGACCGGCGACGTGAAGGGCTACCTCGTCCGGCCCAAGGCGGCGACGGGCAAGCTGCCGGCCGTTGTCGTGATCCATGAGAATCGCGGCCTGAACGAATACACCCGCGACGTGGCGCGCCGCGTCGCGGCCGAGGGCTTCCTCGCTCTCGCGGTCGATTTCCTCTCGCCCGCCGGCGGAACGCCCGCCGACGAGGACAAGGCGCGCGAGATGATCGGCCAGTTGAACGCCGACGACACGATCAAGAACGCGGTCGCGGCGGTCGCCTTCCTCGACGCACATCCGATGTCCACCGGCAAGGTCGGTGCCGTCGGCTTCTGCTGGGGCGGCGGAATGGTGAACCGGACGGCGGTGAACGCGCCGAACCTCGACGCCGCCGTCGCCTATTACGGCCAGGTCGCCCAGGCCGCAGACGTGCCGAAGATCAAGGCGAAGCTGCTGCTGCACTATGCCGGCCTGGACGACCGCATCAACGCCGGCATCGCCGACTACGAAGCGGCGCTGAAGGCCGCCGGCAAGGACTACACGAAATACGTCTACGACAACGTCAACCACGCCTTCCACAACGACACGGCGGCGGCGCGCTACGACAAGGCCGCGGCCGAACTGTCCTGGCAGCGGACGATGGACTTCTTCAAGAAGACACTGGCGGGGTGACGGCCATGCGGATGCGCCACGCCGCTTTCGGACTTGCCGCGCTCATCGGCCTGACCGCTTCCGCCGCGCTGGCGCATCACGGCTGGTCTTCCTACAGCGACACGCCCTTCACGCTGACGGGCACCGTCGAGATGGTCGAACTCGGCTCGCCCCACGGCCATCTGGCCGTGCGGGCAGCCGAGGGCGTCTGGGACGTGACCCTGGGCCCGCCCTATCGCAACCAGCGGGCCGGAATCGAGGAGGACATGGTGAAGGTGGGCGACACCGTCACCGCGCTGGGCAAGCGGCACAGCGACCCGAAGGTTCTGGAGATGAAGACCGAGCGGTTGAGCATCGGGGGCCGCGATTTCGACATCTACCCCGAGCGGCTGTAGGACCGTTGCCCATGTCGGAGATTCTGCTGGCGCTGGAGACCTCCGGCCTGGGGGTAGCCATGCGCGGTTCGCTATGGCTGTACCCGGTGGCGAACATCCTGCACGTCATGGGCGCCGGCGCGCTTCTGGGCGCCGTGCTCGTCACCGATCTGCGCCTGCTGGGCGCCGCACCGGCGCTCGATCGCGCCGCCTTGATGCGCCTCACCGTACCGGTCATGGGCGTGGGCGCGGCGGTTGCCGTCCTGGCCGGGTTCCTGATGTTCGCGGCCGATCCGCGCGTGGTCGGCGCCAACCCCTTCTTCCAGGCCAAGCTGGTGCTGATCGCGCTCGCCATCGCGAACGCGCTGCTGTTCACGCGCACGGAAACGAACCGCGGCGCCGCGACGGCCGGCTTCGCCTCGCTGGTCGTCTGGACCGCAGTGATCGCCTGCGGCCGGATGATTGCCTACTGGTAGGGGACGCCGCGCCGCATGCTGAAGACCTTCGCACAGAGTCGGCGGAACGCTTGAGAAAGATGCGCGGATCAAGTCCGCGCATGACGTAAGTATCCGATAATAAAAAAGATCGTCATGGCCGGGCATGACCCGGCCATCTGTCTGGGCTCCTCACGCCGTTGGCGTAAAGGTCTCCATGCTGACCCGACGAAGCATGAGCGGCACGAACGGCGGCTCCGGCCTCCTCCTTCGCCCGGCTCAGGACAAGGAGGGGAACAGGTGCGGCCCGCTCACCCCGTCTGCGGGAACTGAAGCGTCAGGATCTCCACGCCGTCCGGCCCGCCGGCGATGCGAAGCGGCGCCTCATCCCCCGAAACGTAGAAGACCGATTTTCGCCGCATCTCCTTGCCCTCGTGATGGCAGGTGCCGCCGATCACGATATGGTACTGCCCGCCGCCCGCCGAAGGATCGGGCATCGCCGCGGCGACCCCGGCACCGGCATGGGTAACGAAGCAGGCGAGACCGTCGGCCTCCTGTTCCAGCAGCATCTCGGTCGCGGCCGATTTCCGCGCCCGCAGCGCCTCGGAAGCATCCTGCGGCACGTCATGCACCATGCGGAATTCGCGCTTCACCTTGCGCAGCATGTTGCGGCGCTCGGGCATGTATTTGGCACCGGGGTCCCAGCGCTGGCGCAGGGTGAAATACTCGATCCCCTCCTCGCCCGCGACGATGGGACCATAGGGAGTGTGACCGCCCGCATAATGCACCGAGACGGCGTGCGCCGGCTTCTTGCCGAACAGTCCGTCGCCGCCCATGAACACCTGGAACTGATTCACCTCGTGGAAATGCGGCGGCGTCACCGTGCGCGGCGGCTGGAACACCAGAAAGGCCTGGGGCTGGCCGTTGTCGTTCTTCTCGTTGCCCTCAACATAGGTGCCGCGGACGGGCGCATTGCCCACATAGCCCTTCAAGGTGAAGCGGTCGCCCCGCACCTCGACATGGCGGGTGTTG
>JBFWNZ010000391.1:0-3398 GCA_050250795.1 Alphaproteobacteria bacterium
TCCCTCGCATGCCGCCGGGCGTCGCGGCGGGGCGCGGACGCGTGACCAGGCTGTCGTTCTTCATCCACAATTTCCTGGCGCCCTGCGCGCCGGAGACGGATCGCATCGAGGCCTGCGTCTTCGCCGTCGCGCCGCGCGACGGCCCGGTCTCGATGTGCCCGCGCATCACCGAGCGCCTGACGCGTGAAGAGGTGCGGGCCTGACTGCGCCGCTGACGTCGCGGATCGCCGAACTCGAGGCGGCGTTCGTCCGGCGCGTGACGCCGCCGAAGTGAGCGCGCAGCGACGGCCGGAGTTCAGTCGGCGGAACAATGCCGGCGGGGAGTCGTTCCTCAAGCTTGTTCGGCGGTCGCGCCACAGGGGGAGGTGCACCATGGACGGATCCCGGCGGCCCACCCTGCCGACCGCATAGTGATGGAAGCTCCGGACCGCCCTGGCCGCATTATTCGCGCGATGCAGGCGGCGCCCTGCATGGGTCCGCCGTGACGGCCAGCGCCGGCATGCGCCGCTGGCATCTGGCGCTGGCGGGTCCGGCCGTATCCGCGATGGCCGCGCCGGCCGCCGCCCAGGATCTCGGCCTGGCTGCGGAGCGGCTGCACAGCTGGGGCGAGGGGTTCGTGCGGATGCTGCCGAACTTCGTCGCCGCCGCGGCGGCCCTCGCGCTGGCCTTCGGCATCGCGGCGCTGACGCGGCGCCTGGTCCGGCTCTGGGCCGGCCGGCGGGCACGCGAGAACCTGGGCGAGGTGCTGGGCGGCTTCGTGCGCTGGACGATCGTCTTCGTCGGCGTGCTGATCGCGATGGTGATCGTGCTGCCCTCGTTCCGGCCGGCGGACCTCCTGGCCGGGCTCGGCGTCGGCTCGGTTGCGATCGGGTTCGCGTTCAAGGACATCCTGCAGAACTGGCTGGCCGGGCTGCTGCTGCTGCTGCGCCAGCCTTTCGCCGTGGGCGACCAGATCGTCGTGCGCGAGTTCGAAGGCACGGTGGTGCGCATCGAGACCCGCGCCACCGACATCCGAACCTATGACGGCCGGCGGGTCCTGGACCCGAACAGCGAGGTCTACACCAACACGGTCGTGGTCAACACCGCCTATCCCAAGCGGCGCAGCGAGCTCGACGTCGGCATCGGCTACGGCGACGACATCGAGCTCGCGCGCAAGGTGATCATGGAGGTGCTGGCCGATGTCCCCGGCATCGAGCGCGATCCGCCGCCCGAAGTGCTGCCGTGGGACCTGGCGGGCTCGGCCGTGACCCTGAAGGTGTGGTGGTGGAGCGACTCCCGCCGCCTCGACGTGATGCGGGTCCGCGCCGCGGTGGTCGAGCGCCTGAAGGCGGCGTTCGGCGCGGCAGGCATCGACCTTCCCTTCGAGACCGTGGTGCAGCTGTGGCACGACCAGACCGAGGAATGGGACGGCGTGCGCGGCCGCCAGCGCGAAGGCTGGCCGAAGCCGCCCGACAGCGCGGCGGTTCCCCGGCCGGCGCGCGAGACCGCGCCGCACGGCCCGCGCCGGCCGGGGTAGCCGCCGGCGCGGAACACGCGCCGCCGCCGCCGGTTGACCACCCAACCCGACCCTGCCCATCACTCAATGGAGCGTGACATGTCCCCGATCGCCCGGCATTCCCCCGTCTTCGCCGCGCTGGCCGTAACGGCACTGGCCGCGCCGGCGGCGGCCCAGGACGCCTTCCCCGCCTGCCAGTCGCAGCAGAGCCTGGAGCAGATCATTTCCAGCGACGGCCGGCTGATGCCGGACGACTGCCGCAACCTCACCGTCACCACGGTGCGCTCGGATCGCGGCCGGCTCTGCGTCATCGACGTCTCGCAAGCCGGCGACGGCGTGCTGCAGCAGTTGCGCGATGCCGCGCTGCCGGCGCAGTGGTGGGTCCGCTGCGACCGCCTCGCCGGCGCCGGCGACTGACCCGCATGCTGTTCGACGGCCTGGACGATCTGCTCCGCATCGTCGTGGTGGGGACGGGGGCGTATGTCGGCCTGGTGCTCATGCTGCGCACCACCGGCAAGCGCACCCTCTCCAAGATGAACGCGTTCGACCTCGTGGTCACGGTCGCGTTCGGGTCGACGCTGTCGGCCGCGCTGCTCGACAGCGACATCTCGCTGGCGGAGGCGCTCGGCGCGTTCGCGCTGCTCTGTGCGCTGCAATACGTGGTGGCGTTCGGGTCGGTCCGTTCGTCACGTTTCCAGGCCCTCGTCAAGGCGGAGCCGTCGCTGCTCTTCTTCCGGGGCCGCTTCCTGCCCGAGATGCTGCGCAAGGAGCGTGTCACCGAGGACGAGATCCTTGCCGCCATCCGGGCGCAGGGCATCGGCAGCCTGACCGCGGCCGAAGCGGTCGTGCTGGAGACCGACGGCTCCTTCAGCGTGGTCGCCAGCGCGACCGCGACGGAAAATCGCGATGGCGCATTGCGCAACGTCCAGACCGGGAGCGCGGTGGCGGCCGTGCCGCAATGACGAGGCGACGGCGGCGCGGCGCCGCAAATGGCGCAGGCGGTCGTCTTGATGATGCGTCGCGCCCGCGGCCGGCGACGGAAGGGCGAGCGCCATGCGGCGCCCGCCTTTCGCTTCGTCCGATCGGCCTTACCGCGGCGAGCCGCTCGTGCCGCTCGGCCCGCTCCGATTGCCGCCCGGGGTGGTCGGCGTCGTGGGGCTCTCGCCCGGGACATCGGCGCTTGCGTCGTATTCGGGCATCTTGTCCAGCTGGTCGCGGCTGACCGTGGCGATGATCCGGCGCTCGGCGCCGTTGCCGCTCAGCGTGACCTGCGCCGGTCCGAGCGCGACCTTGCGGTCGCCGATGCCGAGGAGGCCGCCGGAAGACACGATCAGGCGATTGCCGACGACCGACGAGACGGTGCCGATCTTCTTGCCGCTGGTATCGACGACGTCCGCGCCTTCGAGGTCGCGGGTGAAGCGCTGCTGCGCGGCGCCGGTCTCGGCGCCCATCTGCGCGCTGCCGCCGGGATACCGGTCGGTGCCGACGCCCGATCCGCCCTGGCCGCCGGCGCTCCCCGCTGCCTGCGCAAGCTGCGGTCCGGTTGCGGTCGTTTCCGCCGCGCCCGCCGCGACGGTCCACGCCAAAAGGGCGCCGATGCCGACGGCGACGGGGCCGAGCCTGTTCCTGATCATGCCGTTCCTCCAGAGATGTTGAGCCAAGCCAACACATCGGTACGCATCGGGTTCTCGCCGCAGACAGAGATCACCCTTCGCTCACAACATCGGCATCGCCGCCTGCGCGCGCGAAGACGCGAAGAACGGCGTCCTGCCTGCCGCGCGGCGTTCGCAGCCGGCGCCGTCCTTCGGACCGCATCCGGCGCCGCGGTGGAAACCGCGGCGGGCGGGCGACGTTGCGGGCTTATTCCTCTGATCGAAAGGTGAAACGCCATGACAGGCAGACT
>JBFWNZ010000392.1:0-3362 GCA_050250795.1 Alphaproteobacteria bacterium
GCGCTGCCAGCCCGCCACCTCCGCGAACGCGGCTAACCGCCCGGCCCCTATCGCATCTCGCACGCGGCGCCCGGCGACGCCGACCGGAACGAGCGGGTGGAGGAGTTCCTGCGCCATCAGGTCTCGCTGGACGACCGCCATGTCGAGATCGCGGTGCTTTGCGTCGCCAAGCGCTGGAAGGCCCAGTATGTGTGGACATCGCATGCGCCGGCGACGATCCAGGCCGGTGTCGATGCGGCCGTGGTCGAGGCGATCCGCGCGGGCCGGACCCCGCAATTCGCGCGCGAGGACGAGGCCGTCTGCTACGCGATCTGCCATGTCCTGCTCAATGAAGGCGGCATCGACGACGCGCTGTGGACGCGCGCCCAGAACGTCTTCGGCGAACAGGGCGTCAACGAACTGCTCGGGCTGCTGGGTCTCTACACCTCTGTCTGCCTGACCATGGTGGCCTATCGGATGCCGACGAAGAACGGCGAGGCCGATCCTCTGCCTTGACGGCACAGGCTGGCCTTGCCAGGGGCGCGCCGCTCCGCTATAAGGCGCGCCCAAGCGACCGGAGGCGAGTGCAATGAAGGCGGAAGCGCATCCCGATTATCACGAGATCGTCGTCGAGATGACCGACGGCTCGACCTATACGACCTTCTCCACCTGGGGCACCCCTGGCGCGCGCCTGAAGCTGGAGATCGATCCGAAGACGCACCCGGCCTGGACCGGCGTGCATCGCCTGAACGACAGCGGCGGCCAGCTGGCGAAGTTCAACAAGCGGTTCCAGAGCTTCGGCCTGAAATAAGCCGCTTCGGCCATCCGAAATGCGAAGGGCCGCCCCGAACGGGGCGGCCCTTTTCGATTCTGCGCGACGGCGATCAGCCGACGGATAGCGTGATCTTGCCGATATGCGCGCTGGATTCCATCAGCGCATGCGCACCCGCGGCATCGGCCAGTGGGAATGTCTTGTAGACCACCGGCTTGATCTGCCCCGACACCACTTTCGGCTAGACCTGCTCGCGGATTTCCGCGGCCATCCGCGCCTTCAGCGCATCGGACTGCGCACGCATGGTCGATCCGGTCATCGTCTGCCGCTTGACCATGAAGCGCTGGAGGTTCAATTCCGCCTTCGGCCCCTTCAGGAAGGCGATGATTGCCAGCCGCCCGTCCCAGTTCAGGGCGTCGATATTCTTCTGGATATAATCCCCGCCGACCATGTCGAGGATGACGTCCACACCCTTGCGCCCGGTGAATTCCGCAACCGCCGCCGGCCACTCCTCGGTCCGGTAATTGATCGCGCGGTCGGCCCCCAGCGACACGCAGGCGTCGCATTTCTCGGCCGTCCCGGCCGTGGTCAGCACCTTGGCACCGAATGCTTTTGCCATCTGGATCGCGGCGGTGCCGATCCCGCTGGAGCCGCCATGGACCAGGAACGTCTCTCCGGCCTTGAGCGCACAGCGCTGGAACACGTTGTGCCAGACCGTGAAACATCCCTCCGGCAGGGCCGCAGCCGACAGCATGTCCATGCCCGCCGGCACCGGCAGGCAATGCGCCGCCGGCGCAAGGCAGTATTCGGCATAGCCGCCGCCGGGCGTCAGCGCGCAGACCGCGTCTCCCACCGCGACCCCGGCCACCTGGACCCCGACGGCCACAACGGTGCCCGCCACTTCCAGACCCGGCAGGTCGGTCTGGCCGGGCGGCGGCGGATAGGAGCCGGCCCGCTGGAACACGTCCGGCCGGTTCACGCCCGCCGCGGCGACGCGGATCAGAACGTCCGCCGGCCCCGGCACGGGCACAGGACGCTTGGTCGGGCACAACACCTCGGGCCCGCCGGGCTTGGTGATCTCGACGGCGGTCATCGTCTCGGGCAAACGGTCGGCCATGGGAGTACTCTCGAATTGCCGGGAAGGGGTTGCAGGTCTATCCCCTTGCCCGCACTCTGGCAAGACGACGGCATGGAGGAGGCCATGGAAGAAGAAGACCTTCGCCCGCAGCGGCAAAAGCCCAAACCGAAGGATCTCGACATCATGTCGATCGAGGCCCTCGAGGAGTATATCGCGACGCTAGAAGCCGAAATCGCAAGGGCTCGCGCCGCCATCGCCGCAAAGTCCTCGCACCGCCAGGCCGCGGAATCCTTCTTCAAGCGCTGATGCGCAGCTTAAACATCCGTTAGGATTTGCCATGCGATATTTGCATGGCGTGCGGAACATAAGTTCCCCGCATGGAGACCTCTCCACACATACACCCTGGGGAAATCCAATACCTGACGAGCCGCCCTTCCGGACGGCTTGTCCTCTTTTTGTCGCGCCCCTTTCTTGATCTTGCATGCGGCTTGCCGCATATATCCAGCGCGCGGGACGGCCCGTGCTTCCAGAAATCCGGTTGGGACGGCCCGGCCACAGGCAAAAGGATGTCTGTGATGGGATGGCTCCTGCTCGGATTGGCCGGGCTTTTCGAAATCGGCTGGGCGGTGGGGTTGAAGCACGCCAAGGGCTTCACCCATGCCGGTGCGACTTTCGCAACCCTCGCCTGCATGGCGCTGAGCCTGGGTCTGCTGGGATTGGCGCTGCGGGCCCTTCCGCTCGGAACCGCCTATGCCGCCTGGACCGGGATCGGCGTCGTGGGAACCGTTGCCCTCGGCATCCTTTTGGACGGCGAGCCGGCCGGCGCGCTCCGGCTCGGATGTATCGTTTTGATTCTGCTGGGTATCCTCGGCCTCAAGGTTCTGACGTAACCGCAAATGCGCGCCGAAGCTGTGTTAGCCTTTGACCCGCGCAGGCTTCCGGGCGTAGGCTGCCGCCGTCTGCAAGACGAACAGGCGAGGCTTTAACGATGACGGGGGCCGCTTCCTTTGGGAGGCGGCCCCAAACTTTTCGGCCTGCGGTTGAGGCCGGGGCCTGTTGCCCGTAAGGTGAAGCGACGCTCCCATGCGGCTATCCCGATGACCGAAAGTTTCCGTCGCGACACGCTGGCCCTCCACGCAGGGCAACGGCCGGACCCCACCACCGGGGCGCGGGCACAGCCGATCCACTTCACGACCTCCTATGTGTTCGAGAGCACGGAGCACGCTGCGGCGCTGTTCAACCTGGAAAGCGCCGGACACATTTATTCCCGCATCTCGAACCCCACAGTGGCCGTCCTCGAAGAGCGGCTGGCCGCGCTGGAGGGCGGGGTTGGCGCCGTCGCAACCGCAAGCGGCCAGGCCGCCCTGCATCTCGGCGTCGCCACCCTCATGGGTGCCGGCGGGCACATCGTCGCCGCCTCGTCGCTCTATGGCGGCTCGATCAACATGTTCGCCCATACGCTGCCGCGCTTCGGCATTGCGTCGACGCTGGTGCCGGTGCGGGACATGGACGCCTTCGCCCGAGCGATCCGGC
>JBFWNZ010000393.1:0-3355 GCA_050250795.1 Alphaproteobacteria bacterium
GCCACGCTGGCGGAGCGGCTCGCTCGCTACCGATAGCGTGGCCTTGCGATGACCGCGGCCGGCCTGTTCGTCGTTGGAGCGAACCACCGCTCCAGCAGCGCGGCGTTGCGCGACCGTCTCGCCTTCGATGCGGCTGCGGTGCCGGCACTGCATGAGCGGCTGTCGGCCGCGGGGGTCGGACAGGCGATCCTGCTGTCCACCTGCGACCGGATCGAGGTCCAGGGTGCCGATGCGGCGCCCGACCGGGCGGCGGCGGCTGTCCGGGAGCTGCTGTGTCGCTTGAGCGGCCTGCCCCAGGGTGAGTCGATCGGCCAGTTCTACACGTTGTTCGGCGAAGCGGCGTTGCGCCACATCTTCGCTGTCGCGGCGTCGCTGGACAGCCAGATTCCAGGCGAGCCGCAGGTGCTGGGACAGGTGAAGGATGCCCATCGGCTGTCGCAGGACTGCCGCATGATGGGATCGATGCTGGATCGGGCGTTGCAGGCGGCCTATGCCGTTGCCAAGAAGGTCCGCAGCGAGACCGACATCGCCATCCGCCCCGTGTCGATTGCCAGTTCGGCAGTGCAGGTTGCGCGCGATGTCCAAGGCGATCTGTCGCGGCGCAGTGCCCTGGTGATCGGGCTGGGCGAAATGGGCGAACTCGTCCTGCGCCAGCTCGCTGCCGCGGGGCTCGACAGGCATGTCATGAGCGGCGCCTCCGCCCGCGCCGAAGCGTTCGCGCGTCGCGAAGGGCTGGCTTTCTGTGCCTATGACCGGCTTGAAGCGGGTGTTTCGGACGCCGATATCGTCGTTACCGCGCAGGGCAGCGGCGGCTATGCGCTGACCGCTTCGGCCGTCGAGGCGGCCCTGCGGCGGCGGCGGCGGCGGCCGGTGGTGATTTTCGATATGGGCATCCCGGCGGATGTCGAACCCGCGGTCAACGATCTGGATGGCGCTTTCCTGTTCACGGCCGACGATCTGGAGGCGGCTGCGTTGCAGGGACGCAGCGCACGCGAAGCGGCGGCCGAAGCCGCATGGGTCATCGTCGATGCCGCGGTGGCGGCTTGGCACCGCGATCGTGCCGAGCGGGAGGCGGTGCCCGACCTCGTGCAACTGCGCAGCCGGTTCGAAGCGATGCGCGCCGATATCCTGGCGGCCAATCCGACGGCGGATGCGGCCGAAGCGACACGGCTGCTGATGAACCGGATTCTGCATGAGCCGGCGCAGGCGTTGAAAGCCATGGCATCGGACGGCGCGCTCGACCGGCCCGATTCCGCGCGGATGTTGCTGCATCGGCTGTTCGGCATGACGGATGACGACGAAAAGGAGCGAGTTCCGTGAACCTGGCAAGCAAGCTCGATGCGGTCGTGGCCCGTCACGAGGAACTGGCCCATCACCTCTCCGCAACCACGCTGGCCGGGCAGGACTACGCGCGGATGTCGAAGGAATACTCGGACCTGGCCGAGATTGTGGCCAAGGCGCGCGAGTACAAGGCGGCACTAAGGCAGCTCGACGAAGCGTCCGCGATGGCGGCGGCCGAAACCGACCCCGAAATGCGGACTTTGGCCGAAGCCGAAATCCGCACGCTGGAAGAGCAGGTGCCCGATCTGGAGCGCGCGCTGCAGATCCTGCTGCTGCCCAAGGATGCCGCCGACGAGAAGAACGCGATCCTTGAGGTGCGCGCCGGCACCGGCGGCGAGGAGGCGGCGCTGTTCGCCGCCAATCTGTTCCGGATGTACCAGCGCTATGCCGACGCCATGGGCTGGCGCTTCGAGATCATGGAGATGAACGAGACAGGGATCGGCGGCTGCAAGGAGGCGATGGCGACCATCGGCGGCGCCGGCGCCTTCGCGCGGCTGAAATACGAATCCGGCGTGCACCGGGTGCAGCGCGTGCCGGTGACCGAAAGCAGCGGCCGCATCCACACCTCGGCTGCCACGGTGGCCGTGCTGCCCGAGGCGGAGGAGGTGGATATCGACGTCGCCGAGACCGATCTGCGCGTCGACACCTACCGTTCGCAGGGGGCGGGCGGCCAGCATGTGAACACCACCGACAGCGCCATCCGCATCACCCATATCCCGTCCGGCATCGTCGTCACCTGCCAGGACGAGAAGTCGCAGCACAAGAACCGGGCCAAGGCGATGAAGATCCTGCGCGCCCGGCTGTACGAGGCGGAACGGCAGGCGCGCGATTCCGAGCGCGCGGCCACCCGCAAGAGCCAGGTCGGCAGCGGCGACCGCTCCGAGCGCATCCGCACCTACAACTTCCCCCAGGGGCGCGTCACCGACCACCGCATCAACCTGACCCTGCACAAGCTGGACCGGGTGATGGAGGGCGATCTGGACGATCTGATCGACGCGTTGATCACCGAGGACCGGGCGGCGCAGCTCGCTGCCATCGCGTGATGCAAAAGGCCGTCGTCACCATTCGCGATTGCATTGCCGAAGGCGCGGCGCTGCTCGACCGGGCTGCGATAGAGGCGCCGCGGCGCGAGGCGCGTCTGCTGCTCGCGCATGCGCTGGGCCTGCCGGTCGCGCATCTGGTCGGATGGCCCGAGACGGCGGTGGAGGATCCTGCATCCTATCGCGCCTTGCTGGCGCGCCGCGCCGCGCGCGAGCCGTTGTCGCGCATCGTCGGCGAGCGCGAATTCTGGAGCCTGCCGTTCCATCTGGTGCCGGCGACGCTCGACCCCCGGCCGGATAGCGAAACCCTGGTCGAGGCGGCGCTTGAGGCCGTCACGGATCGCAGCGCGTCGCTGCGCGTGCTCGATCTGGGTACGGGAAGCGGCTGCCTTTTGCTGGCAGTGCTGTCCGAACTGCCGAATGCGTGGGGGCTTGGTGTCGATCTCGCGCCGGGTGCGGCGATGGCGGCACGGAATAATGCCGAGGCGCTGGGCCTGGCGTCGCGGGCGGCGTTCCTGGTCGCGGACTGGGCGGCGCCGCTGGCGGGCCGGTTCGATCTGATCCTCTCGAATCCGCCCTACATCCGCACGGCGGCCATCCGCCGGCTGGAGCCGGAGGTCGCGGATTTCGATCCCCGCCTTGCACTCGACGGCGGTCGGGACGGGCTCGACGCCTATCGGCTTCTTCTGCCGGCACTCGGTTCCCTGCTTGAACCGGAGGGTGCCGCTGTCTTCGAACTGGGACAGGGACAGGCACGCGCCGTCGCGGAACTCGCGGCGGCCGCGGAAGTTGAGGTGACGGGGGCGCGTCTCGATCTGGCGGGCCGCACGCGTGTCCTGGTATGTCGCGCGCCGGGGACGGCGGATGCGCAAAAAAAGGTTGGACGGACTCCGTTTCGGCGATAATGTCCGGACATAATGCGTCGCGCGCCGTTCGGTCCGAGAGGCTGGGGGACTGCGAAAGACGCGAATTCA
>JBFWNZ010000394.1:0-3340 GCA_050250795.1 Alphaproteobacteria bacterium
GAACGGAAGTCGAGGCGTGCAGCATCCCGGCAACCGAGCGCGCGATAGGCCTTGAGAGCCCATTGGCCGGCCCGGCGCGCCTCGGCATCGTCCGCGAGATCGTAACGGACGAGGCGCTCGCATTCCTCCTTGTTGAGGAGCGAGTAGACCCCGGCCTCCGCCCCTTCGAGCAGCACCACCTCCAGCACGCCGATCACCCGGGCGTCCACCCCGTTTCCGACCAGCCCCACCGTGAACTCGCGCCCCGGCAGATAGGGCTCGACCAGCGCCGGCTGGCGGTACCGGGTCAGCACGCGCTCGGCCGCCGCCGCGAGTTCCGTCATCGTGCCGACCTGCGAGGCCGCCTCGCAGCCCTTGCCCGTTCCCTCGGCCACCGGCTTCACGAACAGCGGAAATGGCAGATCGACCGATGCGATGTCGGCGGCATTTTCGATCACTGCAAAGGATGCGGTCGGAATCCCCGCATCCCGGACCAGCCGCTTGGCCACCCCCTTGTCCAGGGTCGCCGCCATGGTCAGCGGGTCCGAGAAGACGTATGGCTGTCCGAACAACTCGCAGAGCGCAGGCACCTGCGCTTCCCGCGCCCGGCCGGACAGGCCCTCGGCGATCGAGAAGACCAGATCCCAGCGGTCGCCGGCGACGAGCCGCGCCGCGAGCGTCCGGCCATGGCCGATCCGCTCGACGATGCAGCCATTCGCCCGCAATCCTGCCGCGATGGCATCGAGGGTCTCGGGCGTGTCGAATTCCGCCACCGCCTCTTCCGAGTAGCCGAGCGCCCGGTACTCGTCCCGGGCGTCGTAGACGAAGCCGAGCCGCATCGTCAGAGCACCCCTGCCGATGCGGTCTGCATGGCCGATCCGATGCGGCCCTCGGGGTCCGGATAGCGGTAGGTGCCGCCCTCGAAGTTCCGCAGCAGCAGATCCTCGCCGTCGCGGCCCACCACATATTCCGGAAGCAGCGGAATCTTGCCGCCGCCGCCCGGCGCGTCGATCACATAGGTCGGCACCGCGTAGCCGGTGGTATGGCCGCGCAGCCCCTCGATGATCTTCAGCCCCGTCTCCACGCTCGTCCGGAAATGCGACGAGCCCGTGATCGGATCGCACTGGTAGAGGTAGTAAGGCTTCACCCGGCGCATCAGCAGCCCGTGCATGAGCTGCTTCATCGTCGCCACCTCGTCGTTGATGCCCTTGAGCAGCACCGTCTGGCTGCCGAGCGGAATGCCCGCATCGGCCAGCCGTGCCGTGGACTCGCTGACTTCGGTGGTGAGCTCGTGCGGATGGGTGAAATGGATGCTCATCCACAACGGATGGTATTTGCGCAGCATCTTCGTGAGGTTGCGCGTGATCCGCATCGGCAGGACCGTCGGCACCTTACTGCCGATCCGCAGGAACTCGACATGCTTGATCCGGCGCAGCCGGCCGAGCAGGTAGTCCAGACGGTCGTCGGCCAGGGTCAGCGGATCGCCGCCCGAGATCAGCACGTCGCGGATCTCGGTATGCGCCTCGATATAGGCGAGCGCCTGCTCCCACTGGTTCTTATTGAACGAGTAGTCCCCGCCCGCCTCGCCGACCATGCGCGAGCGCGTGCAGTAGCGGCAGTAGGTCGAACAAAACCCGGTCGCCAGGAACAGGACGCGGTCGGGATAGCGATGCACCAGCCCCGGCACGGCGGCGTCGTGATCCTCGCCAAGCGGGTCGTCCGCCTCGCCGGGGGTCTTGAGATACTCGGTGCCCACCGGGATATGCGTCCGCCGCAACGGATCCGAGGGGTCGCCGCCCGCCATCAGGCTGGCGTAATAGGGCGTGATGCCGACCGGCAACGCGCCCTGATGGCGCCGCACCGCGTCGCGCTCGTCCTCCGACAATTCGAAGATGCGCTCAAGCTCCGCCAGACTGCGGATGCGATGCCGCAGCTGCCAGCGCCAGTCGCTCCAATCCGCCGGCGTCGCATCCGGGTAGAATTTCCGGAGAAAGGCGCGACGCTGCGCACCCGACGGGAAGCGTTCGGCAACCCGTTCGGACGACCGCGGCTTTTGGCCGGGGTTCGCATCGGTCGGTTGGGGTCGAATGAAGGGAGTGAGAGAGGGATGTGAGCGTGCTGTCGCTAAGCGACTTGGCGGTTCCGTCGGAGCATCGAGCGCCGTCTTGACCGCAGAGCCTTTGGCCATTTTTCTCTCGGGGTTTCCTCCACCGGGGCGACCGTCGCGCGACCACCGTCGTTTCTGTCGTCGCTCCCGAAGGTTCTCGTCATATAGACGATTTTAAGCGGCTGACAAGGGCAGTCCGAATACAGGGCCCCCAAAGCCTCGTATACTGGCGATTACTTGAATGAATGCGCGAGTCGCACGACCGACCGGGCCCCTGGCGGAACCCTCCGGCAAAGATGTCGCGCCGGAATTGCACATCGAGTCGGCAATCGGCGCACAAAGAATCGGCAGGTTGCCTAATCTTCCGCCTTTCCCAGAAGCGCCAGCATGACGGCGATCAGCAGCGGCGGCACCGATGCGACCTGGAATCCAAGGCCATAGCTGCCGCCGGCAGCCAGGATGCCGCTGAACACCAGCGGCAGCACGATCTGGCCGAAACCGCTGAACGCCAGCACGCCGCCGGTCATCGTGCCGACCTGCCCCGGCGGGGCGATACGCGCGATCTCGGACAGCAGCACGCCATGCCAGCCCAGCCCCGTCGCGGTGAACACCATCGCGACGCCCAGTATCTGCCAATGGGTCCAATCCGCCGTGTAGAACCCGGTCATCGCGGTCGCAGCAGCCATGACAACGCCAAGCATGGCGAGAACCTGCCGCGCACTGAGCCAGCCGCTGGCGACATATCCCCAGAGAAGACGGGCCGGCATGCCGAGTACCGTCGCCGCCGCGAACATGCCCCCGGCCTCGGTCAGCGAATAGCCGAGGCCCTCCGTCAGATAGAGCACGAAATAGGTCGTGTAGGTGGATTGCAGGCCCACGAAGGCGAACATCGCCAAGGCAAGGCGCCGCAATGCCGGGGTGGTGACGACGCTGCGGAAGGTGCTGGTGAAGTCGCGCGGCGACAGCCGCTGGGCCGGGTCCCGATCGCGGTCGAGTTCCTCGCGCACCGGCTGAAGCATCAGGGCGAAGACTGCGCAAATCCCTCCTAACGCCAGCAGCGCCCCCTGCCATCCGAACTGCACCACGAAGAACGGCATCATCACGCCGAGCAGCATCAGCCCGAACGGCACCGCCGTCTGTTTCGCGGAGAACACCAGCGGCGCATAGCGCGGCGGCGAATAGCGGGCCAGAATCTGCGAACTGGCCGGCGTGGCGACCGAAGTGCCGATCGAGACGAGAAGAGCGGTCAGCACG
>JBFWNZ010000395.1:0-3329 GCA_050250795.1 Alphaproteobacteria bacterium
GCGCGGCGTAACGGTCCTGGAACCAGCCGGTCCGGGCCAGCGCGGCCCGCGCTCGCGCCGGGTCGAGATCGGCGACACCGACCACATGCAGTCCCGGTGTCCGCGGAGCCTGCGCGAGAAACATCGAGCCGAACTTTCCGGCGCCGATCACCCCGACCCGGATCGGCGTCGGACGCGACAGCAGCATGGCATGCAGACTCATGACATGACCCTTTCGACGGGTTGGTCGGTCCGCGAGAGAGTATCCGGGTGCGAAGGGCTTGGACAGACTCCGAATTGGGCTTTTAATCCTGTCTCCGCCGGCATTTCCCGGTGCGGCCGGCACACAGTCGCGTGAACGCCGCCGCCAAACCGCGTATCGCGGCCGCCTCCGGCCAAGCTATTGCTGCATCCGGCTTTTTCTTCCGGCATAATGTACCGACCCTAGAGTTTCCAGGCGCCGGACTGCCGACGCGATGCACCAGATCGAACTTGTCAACACCATCATTCTGATCGCGGCGATCCTCGTCCTCGTCGGCATTTTTTCCAGCCTCGTCGCCAAGCGCTTCGGCGCCCCCTTGCTGCTCGTGTTTCTTGTCCTTGGCATGCTGGCTGGCGAGGACGGGCCGGGCGGGCTCGTCTTCAACGATTATCAGGCGACATATCTGGTCGGCTCGTCCGCGCTGGCGGTCATTCTGTTCGATGGCGGCCTGCGCACCCGCCTCTCCGCCTTTCGCGGGGCCCTTGCCCCGTCCCTCATGCTATCGACGGTCGGGGTCGTCGCGACCGCCGCGCTGGTCGGAGGATCCGCGTGGTTCCTGCTCGACGGCCTGCCGCCGCTGGAAGCATTGCTGCTGGGCGCAATCGTTGCCTCGACCGACGCGGCTGCCGTGTTCTTCCTGTTGCGGGCGGGGGGGCTGCAGCTCCAGCCGCGGGTCGGATACCTGCTCGAAATCGAGTCCGGCACGAACGATCCGATGGCGGTCTTCCTGACCATCGTGCTGACCGAACTGCTGCTGGCCGGGGTCGACACCCCCACTTTGTCGGTGGCGGGCCAACTGGTTCAGCAGATGGTCCTGGGAATCGGCTTCGGCCTCATCGGCGGCTTTTCGGCGGCCTGGCTGCTGAACCGGGTCGAAATGACGGTGGGGCTGCACCCTCTGTTCGTCGTCGCCGGCGCCATCCTGATCTATGCGCTGACGGCGCTGCTGAACGGCAGCGGCCTGCTCGCGGTCTACATCGCCGGCCTGGTGCTCGCCAACCGGCCGGTCCGTGCCTATCCCTCCATCGTGGGATTCCACGATGCAGCGACCTGGTTCTGCCAGATCGTCATGTTCCTCGTCCTGGGCCTTCTCGCGACCCCGTCGACGCTGTGGCAATACGCCCTTCCCGGCATCGCCATCGCGTTGTTCCTCACCTTCGTTGCGCGGCCGGCGGCGGTGTGGCTGTGCCTGTCGCCGTTCGGCTTCACCGGCCGGGAAAAGCTGTTCGTGTCCTGGGTCGGCCTGCGCGGGGCGGTCAGCATCTTCCTGGCCGCGATCCCGATGATGACCGGCGTTCCCAGCGCCGAGGCCTTCTTCAACATCGCCTTCTTCGTCGTGCTCGTGTCGCTTCTGGTCCAGGGCTGGACGCTGAATCTCGCCGCCCGCCGCCTGGGGATGGCGCTCCGGCGCACCGCCCCCAGCGTAAGCCGGCTGGAGCTCGACATCCCCGGCCAGGTCGAACAGGAAATGGTCGGCTATCCGATCCTGCCCGAAAGCCTGATCCTCGGTCTGTCCAAACTGCCGACCTGGGCGCGTCCGGTCCTGGTCGTCCGCGACAAGGAAATCCTGGATGCCGCCGCTGCCGGCGGACTCCAGGCCGGCGACTATGTCTACCTGCTGACACCGCGCGAACGCGTGCCCCGGCTCGACCGGCTGTTTGCCGAATCCCGCGACATGAGCCGGCGTACGGAGCCCCTGTTCGGCGAGCTCTCGATCAATGGCGACGCATGCATGGGCGACGTCGCGGCCCTGTATGGGATCGAGATGGCGGAGGAGGAACGGGCGCATGCGGTGTCCGAATTCTTCGAGGCGCATCTACGCGCTTCGCCGCAACCGGGGCACCGGCTGCCCGTGGGCCGTGCGATGCTGATCGTCCGCTCGGTCGAGAATGGACGGGTGACGCGGGCGGGTCTTCAGCTTGAGGAATTGATCGATGCGCTGGTCGCCACCGCCGTCAACCGCCCGCACCTGCTCCGCCTGACCTCGCTGCCGGGCCGGCAATGGCTCCGGCGCATCCGCAAGCGCGCCTAACGGCGCGGCCCCAGCAGGGCCGGCGCATAGAGCAGGACGAACAGCCCGAAGGCGAGCATCCAGGCCGTCCCGCCAAAGGCAATCGCCGGAATATAGAAGCCGGGCGACAGGGGTCCGACGATCCGCGCCGCCGCCGCCAGCAGAATGGCGACATAGATCGCAACCGTTCCCGCCCCGGCATGCAGCGGACGGCCGGTATGGCCAAGCGTCGCCCGCGTCATCACCGCCAGCGGCATCGTTCCCATCGCCCCGGCCGTGAACGCATGCAGCGCCGCGCGCTGCGGAAATTCCGGCCATCCATATGAGACAGCCAGCAGGGTGAAGCCGAGCGGCAGCCATGCGTAGCCGATATGCAGAATCCAGACGAGCGGCTCCGCCCCCGTGCGCAAACCGCACCAGCGACACAGGCGCCACGCATGCAGCGCCGCCGCAACGAGGGCCAAGCCCGCGACAAGGCCACTCGCCGGCGCGACGACCCATCCGGCAAGCGCCACCAGGCCTGCGAGCAGGGCCGCGCGGTCGACGGCACCGAACGGCGCCGGCCGCGCGGCGCTTCCCCGGCCTTCCAGCCAGTTGCGGGTGAAGGCCGGCACGATCCGTCCGCCGATGACCGAGATCAGCATCGTGACGATGGCGATGCCGAGCCGCATGCCGGTATCGCTGTCCGCCAGAAGCCCGACCGGTTCTGCATGCATCGCCGCCGACGCAACGGCAAGAAGCGCGACCGCCCCGGCAACCGGCAGGTTGCGCCGGTTGCCGCCGGCCAGGATTTCGCGCAGGACATAGGCTGCGACAGCCGCGAGAAAGGCGAGGTCGATCGCGGCCGACACCCAGGCGCCCATCACAGCGCCATAGAAAACGGCAACCCGGCCCGCGAGCCATAGCAGCAAAAGGAAAACCAGCGGAACGCCTTGAAGCGGCGCCCGGCCCGTCCAGTTCGGCACGGCCGTCAGCAGGAAGCCGGCGATAGCAGCCCCGACATAGCCGAACAGCATCTCGTGCACATGCCAGCGGACCGGGTCGAAGGCACCGGGATAGGCGATGTTGCCATGCATG
>JBFWNZ010000396.1:0-3329 GCA_050250795.1 Alphaproteobacteria bacterium
TGCCCTGGCCGATGTCGATTATTTCAAGCAGGTGATCGACACCTACGGTCACGGCGTCGGCGACCTTGTCCTGCGTGCGGTGGCCGGTGTGTTCCTGATGCATGTCCGGCCCTACGACACCGTGTTTCGCTATGGCGGCGAGGAGTTCCTGATCGGACTGCCGAACGCCGAACCGGATACGGCGGAGCGTGTGCTCGACCGGTTGCGCGAGGCGCTGGAGCAGACGCCGGTTCCCTTGCCCGACGGCGGATCGCTGCCGGTGCGCGCCTCCTTCGGGATGGCTTGTGTGGTGGCCGGGCTATCGCTGCGCGAGGCGATCGAGCGCGCCGACCGTGCGCTCTACGCGGCGAAGCGCCAGGGCCGCAACCGCGTGGTCTCCTGGTCGGCGGAATGTGGGCCGTGACAGCAGCCGGCGTATCGGGCGTGCTGCTGGCCGGGGGGCAAGGGTGGCGGATGGGCGGGGGCGACAAATGCCTGCGCCTGCTGGCGGGCAGGACGATCCTCGACCGGATCGTCGAACGCGTCCGGCCCCAGGTCGCAAGGCTGCTCCTGAACGCAAATGGCGATCCCGAGCGTTTCGCCTCGACTGGATTGCCGGTGTCGGCGGACACCCTGCCGGGTCATCTGGGTCCCCTGGCCGGCGTGCTGACGGGAATGGAATGGGCGGCGGCGCAGGCACCGGACAGCCCGTGGCTTCTCACCGTTCCGACCGATGCTCCCTTCCTGCCGGCGGACCTTGTTGCGCGATTGCTCGCTGCGGTGGAGGCGGACGGTGCCGATATGGCTTGCGCGGTGTCGGGCGGCCGAACGCATCCGGTGGTCGGGCTGTGGCCGATCCGGCTCGCATCCGCGCTGCGCCGGGCGATGCTGGACGAGGATATGCGCAAGGTCGGTCTGTGGACGGGGCGCTATCGTCTTGCCGCGGTGGCATGGGAGACGGAGCCCCTGGATCCGTTCTTCAACGCGAACCGCCCGGATGATCTCGCCATCGCGGAGCGCATTCTCAGCCGGTGCGGAGCGTCACATAACGGGCATGGCGTTTGAACGCCGCGACCGCGCCGCCCTCGGCGACGGTGCGGGTAAAGGCTTCGGCGTCGCGCACGACAAGGCCCGACAGAGCGGCGAAGCCTGCCTCGAACAGAACGGGGCTGAACGGGGTGCTGGGGCCCAGCAGCACGGCATAGGCTGTCCGCGGCAGCAGGGACAGGAAGTCCGGCAGCGAACCGTTGGCTAGCGTCGATGCCGTGATGACCACCTGCTCGGCCTGTGGCAGCAATTCGGCGGCGGCCGATTCCGGATAATCGCGCGGCCCCGGCTCGCGCTCGATCACGGCACAGCCGGGAAGACGTTCGTCCAGGCCCGGAAAGCGGCCGATTACGACGGTGCGTGTGCCGCGCGCCTCTACGAGGTCCAGGCCGTTCGTGCTCTCGCCCTTCAGATCGAACCGGTTCCAATATGCGTTGGCTGCGGCCATGCCGATGGCCTTTTCGAAGGGCTGCGCGCTGGTTGCCATGCCAGCAAGTTCGGCGAGGGGCGCGCCGGCATAGCTGCCGGGATTGGGCGTGCTGCGGCATCCGGCGGTGCCGCGGGCGGGGGTGTGCGCGACTCCGATGCCGGCCGGCCCCTCGACCATGGTCCAGTTGAGGCCGACGACAACGCGGCCGGCCCTCCCGCTTACGCCCTCAGCCAGTGCGCTGTACAAGTCGCTCGCTCCACCGGCTCCAATGCGCGCTCCTTGTGTCGCGGACTGTTTCTTCGTCATGCCGGGCGCTCCCGTCCTGCGATGGTTTGCAACGGCACGACTTCGATATTGATGAGTTGCTTGCCCGCCTCCTCGAAATTCACGGTCACCCGATTTCCGATTGCCGATTGCACCCGGCCAAGCCCCCAATCCGGGCGTCCGGGATGCCGGACGAAATCTCCGGGCGCGAAATCCTGGGTCATGGCCGCATCCTTGCAATAGGATTCCCCGATGGCGTCGAGGGAAGGGTAGCAGGGGGATGGCGAATTCCAATGTCTGAGAATGCTGAGTATCGGCTCATGGAACTGCTGGCGTCGCGGTTGTGCCACGATCTGGCGGCGCCGGTCGGCGCCGTCGACAACGGGCTGGAGTTGATCGCGGACGGATCCGGAGCGGATTCTGCGGAGGTCGCTGAGCTTTTGCGGTCCAGCGCACGGCGCGCCGTCGGCATTGTGCGGTTCCACCGCATGGCCTGGGGACAGGCCGGGCATGCCGGACTGTCTTCGCTGGCCGACCTGCGCGATGCCTGCGACGGCTGGCTGCACGATCTTCCCTTCGTCCTGAACTGGCCGACAGCGGCCTCTGCGCCGGCACTGCTTCCGGGCCAGGGACGGGCGATCCTCAATGGCGTCGCCCTGGCCCGCCAGATGCTTCCGCGCGGCGGCACGATCCGCGTTGCCCTGGCCGTGGGCGATGGCGGGCTGGACGCCTCGATCGAGGCTGCGGGGCCGGGTGCCCGGATCGAGCCGGCGGTCATGGCCGCCTGCGAGCCGGCCGTCGATCCCGAAACGCTGACGCCGGCGACGGTACAGGCGCATTGGACCGCCCTGTGCACACGGCGGTCGAGGGGCACGGTATCCCTCGTGCAGGTGGGGCCGGAACGGGTTATCGTCCGCATGCGGCTACCGATGCGCGGAGCGTAGACCGGATGGACGATCTGCTTCAGGAGTTCCTCGCCGAGGTCGGCGCCAGTGCGGCGGCCTTCGACGGGATTGCCCTGGAGCGGTCGCCCATGGATCCCGCGCGTCTGCGCGAATTGACCGCGCTCTTTCATACAATCCGCGGAACCTGCCGGTTTCTGGAACTGCCGCGGCTTGGCGCATTGGCGTCCGCCGCCGAAAGCTTCCTCGAATCGGTCCCGAAGCGCGCCGAGCCGCCGGCCGTCGCGCCGGCCCTGGAGGCTCTGAAGCGGGTTTTATCGCTTTTGGCCGCGCTGGAAGAAACCGGTCGGGAGCCACAGGGGAACGACGCGTCGCTGCTGGCCGCGCTTGCGCGGGGCGGCGCCAGCGCTCCAGAGCCGGAGGTCGCCCCGGCCTTGCCGGTCGCGACCGCGACGGCAGATCGATTGGACGGGGGGAGCGTCGGCCCGCCTGCGGATCGCGAGATGCCGGTCGAGACGGGTGCGCTGGCCGATGAGATCGCAAGTCTGGTTCTTGCACGCAATCGTCTGGCGCATCTCGTCAACCGGTCCTATCGCCCAGACATCGCTTCTGCCTTGGAGCGCCTGTCGCAGGCGACGGATGCGCTGCGAAACACGGTCGGGCAACTGCGGCTGACCCGTTTCGAGGCATGTTGGCCGTCGCTTGTC
>JBFWNZ010000397.1:0-3311 GCA_050250795.1 Alphaproteobacteria bacterium
GAACTGGTCCACAGCCATCTCGCCTGCGCAGACGAGCCGGACCATCCGGGCAACGCCGCGCAGCTCGAGGCCTTCCGGCGCATGCGGGCCGAGCTTCCGCCGGCGCCCGCATCGCTGGCGAACTCGTCGGGCATCTTCCTCGGCGCCGCATACTATTTTGACCTCGCCCGGCCGGGCGCAGCCCTCTACGGCATCAACCCGACGCCATGGGCGGCGAACCCAATGCGGTCGGCGGTTCGGCTCAGCGCCCGCGTCGTGCAGCTCCGCGACGTCTCGGCCGACACCGGCGTCGGTTACGGCCACGCGGCGTCGACGCCGCGCCCGTCGCGGCTGGCGACGATCTCGCTCGGCTATGCCGACGGCTGGCCGCGCAACGCCATGGCCGCCGCCTTCTTCCGCGGCGCTCGCCTGCCCTTCCTCGGGCGGGTGTCGATGGACAGCATCGTCCTCGACGCCACCGACGGTCCCGCGGCGCTGCGCGAGGGAGACCTGGTCGACCTTATCTGCCTCGAGCAAGGCGTCGACGACATCGCCAGGGCGGCCGGCACGATAGACTATGAGATCCTCACCCGCCTCGGACGGCGCTTACATCGCCGCCACATCAATCCGCCGGGACGTCTCGGCCTGACCGGGTAAGGGTACGGCTACCGCGTGACCGGTCCCGAGAAAGCCACTTCCCGAAAAAACCAAGGAGACATGATGCCAGAAGACAGCCTACTCGACCTCGCCCTGATCCGGCTCGAAGAAGCGGCAGCGCATCTCAGCCTCGATCCGGACGTGATCGAGAATCTGAAACACGCCCGTTAGACAACCAAGGTCTGCCTGATGATCAGGATGGACGACGGCTTGCGCAAATCCTTCATGGCGTGGAGCTGCAGCTACGATAACACCATGTACGCGCACCGAGAAACGCGGGACCGAAGGAGCGTGATCCGCTCGGCACAGACCGAGCCGGATCCGCTTCGGGCAATTAGACTTCGGCGGGGTTCTGTCCATTTGTGCAAGCGCCCCTTGCGCCTTTTCCGAATACCTGTGCGGGTGCGGACAGCCTACTTTCTATCCAGGCGCAAAGACTTTCCGTGATTGCCCTTGGCGCCGCACCCGACACGATTCACAGGAGATGACAATGAAGACTGCCAAACCTCTGGCCGCCCTCGCCGTGGCCTTTTCCCTCGCATTGGGGGTTCCCGCGATTGCCGCCGCCGAAACCGCGACCCACGAGGGCCATGATCCGGCGGCGCTCGAGATCGTCCTGAACAATGGCGCCAAGTGGCAGGGCGATCAGAACATGTACACCGGCATGACCGCGATCCGCGGCGCAATCGCCGCCCAGCTCGCGGCGATCCATGGCGGAACCCTCGCCGCGGATGTAGCCAGGCAGATGGCCGGCGAGATCCAGGCGCACCTCGACTTCATGCTCGGCAATTGCGTGCTGGAACCCGAGGTCGACGAGCAGTTCCACGTCGTTCTGGCACAGGTCACAGAGGGCGTATCAGACCTGGAGGCGGGTAACGCTCGAGAGGGCGCGGAGAAGATCGTCGAGGCGCTGAACGCCTATGGCGAGCATTTCGAACATCCGGGCTGGCAGGCCCTCCACTGACCTCATCGCGCAGCGAGGGACCAACCGGCCGGGACATCATGCCCCGGCCGGTTTACTCGCACGGGGGCGGCGTCCCTCGAGGAGATCGGCATCGGCAGCTAGAGCGGCTGCTATGAAATCCATAAACATGCGGATGCGCGCAGTATTGCGAAGATCCTCGTGGATCAGCAGCCAAAGATCCAGCCCGAAATCCTCGGGGAGCCGGGCCGCCCGGACAAGTTCGGGATCGCGATCGGCGATCGCGCAGGGCAATGCGGCGAGACCGATCCCGGCCCGGACCGCAGCATGGGCGGCATTGATCGAATTCGTCCGATAAACCTGCCGCATACCGGGCCACCAGCGCCCGAGGCCGCGGCTGAGCGGACCGTGCGCCGAACCGTAGCCGATCCAGTCGCTTTGGTCCGGATCGTCAAGCCCCTTCGCGCGAAGGCCGGCTCCGGCATAGACTGCGAAGGCGAGGCGCCCCACGCGCCGCCCGACCAGCGTTTCCTGCACCGGATTGCCTACCCGGATCGCCACATCCGCCTCGCGCCGGGTGAGATCGAGCACCGTATCCGAGACGATCATCTCGATCTCGATCCCCGGCCATCCGGCCCGGAATGCAGCGATATGCCGGGGCAGCACCCCCACAGCCAGCATGTCCGTGGCGGTGATGCGGATCGTTCCACTCGGCCTCTGGTCCTGTCCAGTGACCTTCAGTGCAAGCGCCGCGATCTCCTCCTCGATCCGGAGGACGGAATCGCGCATCTCCTCACCCGCCGCAGTGAGGACGTAGCCGCCCGGTAACCGGTCGAACAGCCGCACCCCCAGCCGCTGCTCAAAGGCGCCGATGCGGCGAAAGACAGTCGAATGGGTGACCCCGAGCACCCGTGCGGCGCCCGAAAGGGATCCTGCCCGTGCCACGGCGAGGAACAGCCGCAGGTCGTCCCAGTCCTGCCCCTGTGAATTCATGCAAGGACTCCTTGCCCGTATCGCCAGTTCTGATCCTGAAGAAACAGCATATCATCTGCAGGCAAGCAACGACCGCCGCATCCCGGTGAACCCCGTAGAACGGATCGGGACATGACCAGAACCGTTTTGCGCAGCCACAAATCCTCCTGCCGCTCCTGCGTCGTCAAGATCGCGAAGTCACACGGACGAAACTGGCTTGACTGGAAACGGTATGTGAATCAGCTCCGAAGGTTGACCCACACTGCGGCCCCGTAAGCCGTTGTTTCATCGACCTGAACGGTGCGCAGCGGGCCGGCGCTGCCCATGACGGGCGGCCCTGCGCAACCACAACGCCCCGATCCTTCGCCAGTCTCGCTGCCTCAAGCTTGAACTTGCGGCTGAACTTCCTTCTTCGCATTCCCACTCTCCAGTTCCACCTTACCTCGGTGTCCACGAAACCGGCAGCAGGCCAGATTTCATCGTGGCCAGCGGTCCATGACCGCGCCAACAGGCCGGACATATGACTGCACCGTCCAAAGGCGGGTCACGCGACGAATACCTTGCCAACCGGGCCGTTCCACATATGAGTCAAAGCCCTTATTCCACGCCGAAACACACGCTGGCGCATCGAGGCAGTCTTGTGCAGGCCGAAGGACTTCCGCCGCATCGCAACCCGCTAGGTCAAGCTTGCCCGCAACTTCCTCTCGGCCGTCGCGCTCGCAGTCCTCATCGCATTCAGGATCTGAATGAGTCTGAACCCAGGTACTTTCTTAACATCTTC
>JBFWNZ010000398.1:0-3309 GCA_050250795.1 Alphaproteobacteria bacterium
CAGGTCGCCCGAATGGTGTCCGGATTGGTGAAGCAGCGCTTGTATTCGGCATAGGCCTCCGGCGCGAAGGCGTCCTTCTCCGTCGCGAGGCTGGTCAGCATATGCTTGAGGAAGAACTCGGCGGAATTGCCGATCATCGTTTCCGGGAACGGCGCGGGCTGCGGCAGGAAGAACCAATGATAGGCCTCGAAGCCGGATTTCGCAGACAGCTTCACGAAGCGTTCATAGGTCGGCACGACGTCGAGAATGCACAGGCGCTGCACCTGCTTCGGGAAATCGAAGGCCAGCCGGTAGGCGACCCGCCCGCCCCTGTCATGCCCGGCGACATCGTATCTGTCATAGCCCAGGGCCTGCATCACCTCGGCCATGTCCTGGGCCATGTAACGCTTGGAATAGGTCATGTGGTCGGCGGATTCCGCAGGCTTCGAGGAATCGCCATAGCCGCGCAGGTCGGGCAGCACGACGGTGAACTTCTCGGCCAGGGCCGGCGCCACCTTGTGCCACATGACATGGGTCTGCGGATAACCATGCAGGCATAGAAGCGGTGCGCCGCTGCCGCCGATCCGAAGGTTGATCTCCGCGCCCTTCGTCGCGATGCGACGCTGTTCGAAGCCGTCCAGCAGCATGCGATGTTCCTCCCGGAAAGGATGTTGTCTTTCCGGTTACTCTAGGACCGCGAACGGCCGGGCGCACCCGAAATGCAGCGCTCAGGCGGTTCGCGCGTCCAGTATTTGAGGCAGCAGCGCGTTGAAGGCGTGGGCCTGCTCGTACATGACCCAATGGCCGGCCGACGGAATGACATGCATAGCGAAGCCGGGCAGAACCCGGCGGATCAGCGCCTCGCGTTCGGGCAGGAGACCCTTGGCATAGACATCGTCGCCGCCCCAAATGCCGTCCACCGGTGCGTCGATGCGCGCCAATGCCTGAAGGATGGAACCGGGCGGCACGATATCCGGCCCGCGGACCCGTGTGCACAGCGCATTGGTGCGCTGGATATGGACTGCGAGGTCATCGACCCGCGCGGGCTCGGCGAACATCAGGATGCCGAGATTGTGGCGGTGGATCGCCTCCATCTCGGCTTGCGCCATTCCATGGCGCCATTTGCGCAACCCTGCGACCTTACGGTAGGGGCCGTCGATGGCGCCGGTACTGCAGATGACGAAACCCTTAGCCTTGCCGCCGAGCGAAACGGACGTCCAGGCGCCCAGGATGCCACCAAGCGAGAAACCGACGATCCGGAATCCCGGTGCGTCCGGAAACAGAGCGGTCAGCCCGGATGCGAGCGCAACACCGAAATCGGGCGCCAGAGACCCCTCCGGCAACATGTCGGACTCGCCATGGTTCGGCATGTCGGGTGCGATGACGGTATAGCGTTCCGCGAGCGGCAGGATATTGCGTGCGAAATGCGCCCAGGTCCCGAAGGCACCGTGCAGCAGCACGACTGGCATACGGGTTCGGTCCGTCCGGTCGCCCCAGATACGCCAAGCCATGCTGCCACCCTCGCCGCAGGGCGTGCGAAAGACGGTCGCCTTGCCGTCGACCTCCGCTAGGGCCTCGACCGGTGTCATGCCTTGCCGTCCGACCCGAGGAACAGTTCGACGAGCAGCGGGTTGACCCGATCCGCGGCTTCGAAGATCACCCAGTGTCCGGCGCCGTCGATCACATGCGGCTGAATGCCGGGGACCGCGCGGCGGAACAGTTCCAACCGGTCCTTGAGATAGCGGCCGACCACGCCGTCGCGTCCGCCCCAGATGGTGCAGACACGCGCCTTGATGTTTGGCAGCGCCTTGGCAAGCGAATCGCCGAGCGGGATCGGCCCCGACCGGGCGCGGGCGCGCCGTGTGGTTTCGTCCTGGACGTAGACGGCGAGGTCGTCGACGTTTTCCTTGGTCGCGATCATCACGATGCCGAGGTTGTTGCGGTGTACTGCGTGGAGTTCCTCGACGCTTTGTCCGGCCTTCACCTTCATCAGGCCATCCAGTTCCTCGAAGGGCAATCCCAGGGCACCGGAGCCGATGATCGTGCAGGTCCGCATGCGTTCGCCCTGCAACAGCGCCACCTGTCCGCCGATAATGCCGCCAAAGGAGAAGCCCGCGAAATCGAAGCGCTGCGGCGCGGGGATCAACTGGTCGATCCCCTGCGAGGCGATGGCCCCGATGGCAGGGGCCGTGTCGGCGTCATGTGCCGGGTCGGAATCGCCCAGCCCCGGCAGATCGGCCGCGAATACCGTGAACCGGCGGCTCAGTTCGACGACGTTCAGGATCCAATGCCGCCAGGACCCGTATCCGCCGTGGAACAGCACGAGCGGCGGCTTGACCGCCTGCCCGTTCTCCAGTCCCCAGACATGCCACGCCATCCGTCCGCCGGCGAAATCGGTCCAGCGCAGTTCGGCCTGGTCGTGGACGCGCTTCTCGAACGCGGCCGGCGTTTCGCCCGGCTGCATGAACTTCGCCGTCACCGGTGACATTCGGGTCATCGCCTGCTCCTCCTAGGCTGTCCGGCGCCGTCGCGGGTTCGACAGCATGTCCAGGACATGCGCATTGGTTTCGTCCGGCCGCTCATACATCACCCAATGTCCGGCTCCCGGGATGGTGCGGAAATCCAGTTCGGGGTCGAAGCGGCGCATGATCGCGGCCTTTTCCTCAAGGTTGGGCAGTGCATAGGGGTCGTGGCTGCCGAAGATCAGGTTCAGCGGCGCGCGTATCTTGGGCAGAGCCTGAACGAGCAGGTCGCCATCCGCCGATTTATGCGTGACAAGACGTGCCCGGTCGCGGTTCTCGGTCTGGAGGTGCACCGCAAGGTCGTCCACCCGCGACGGGTCGTGCAGCAGGATGATGCCGAGATTGTGGCGGTGGACCGCCTGCTTCTCCGCCAGGGTCATATCCGGGCTGTCGCCGCGGGGACGGCCCGGCAGCGGCCCCCAAGGCACGCCGAAGGATGCGGTGCCGATCAGGGTAAAGGAGCGGATACGATCTTCCAGCGCCGCGGCGACATGCGCGCCGGTGATGCTGCCATAGGAGAAGGCGAGCAGATGGAACGGTGCGGGCGCCGGAATCAGCGTCCGGATGCCTTGAGTGACAACCTGCGCGACATGCTCAAGGCTGTACGGTTCGGGCAGCATGTCCGAATCGCCGAGACCCGGCAGATCGGCGACGACGAGATCGTAGTCCGGCGAGAGCGCGGGGATCGTATGACTCCAATGGCGCCAGGACCCGGAACCGCCATGCAGCATGACGACGGGAGGGCGACGCGTCAGGCGGTCCGGGTCGCCCCAGATGCGCCAGACCATGCTGCCGGAGCCGCACGGGG
>JBFWNZ010000399.1:0-3303 GCA_050250795.1 Alphaproteobacteria bacterium
CCAGCCCGCTCTCCGGATCGAGCAGGCGGGCGTTCAGATAGGCGACGCGGCGGCCGGTCACGGCAGGTTGTCCCGGTGGGCACGGGTCAATACGTCGAGCACGGCCATGCGGATGGCGACCCCCATCTCGACCTGCTCGCGGATGACCGAGCGGTCGAGGTCGTCGGCCAGTTCCGAGTCGATCTCGACGCCGCGATTCATCGGGCCGGGATGCATGACCAGCGCATCCGGCTTGGCCATCGCCAGCTTCTCGCGCGTCAGGCCATAGAAATGGAAATACTCGCGGATAGACGGCACGTATGAACCCTGCATGCGTTCGTTCTGGAGCCGCAGCATCATGACGATGTCGCAGTCCTGCAGCCCCTTGCGCATATCGGTATAGGGCTCGACGCCGAAACGGTCGATGGCGCGCGGCATCAGGGTCGGGGGCGCGATGACGCGCACGCGCGCGCCCATGGTCGTCAGCAGGTGCATGTTCGACCGGGCCACGCGGCTGTGCAGGATGTCGCCGCAGATCGCGACCGTGAGCCCGGCAAGCCGGCCCTTGCGGCGGCGGATGGTCAGCGCGTCCAGCAGCGCTTGGGTCGGGTGTTCATGCGTGCCGTCGCCGCCGTTGATGACCGCGCAGTTCACCTTTTCGGACAGAAGCTGCACCGCACCCGAATCGGGGTGCCGAACGACCAGCAGGTCGGCATGCATGGCATTCAGGGTCATGGCGGTGTCGATCAACGTCTCGCCCTTGCGCACCGAACTGGTGCTGACGCTCATGTTGATGACGTCGCTGCCCAGGCGCTTGCCGGCCAGTTCGAACGAGGTGCGGGTGCGCGTCGAGTTCTCGAAGAACAGATTGATGAGCGTGCGGCCGCGCAGCACGTCGCTCTTCTTGTCCGGCTGGCGGCTCTGCTCGACATAGGAATCGGCAAGGTCCAGCAGGAGCGTGATCGGCTCGGGCGGCAGTCCCTCGATTCCCAAGAGATGACGGTAAGGGAAACGGTGGGCCGCAGCCTCGGACGGGGAGGGGGATGTGGGGGGAGGGTTCATTAAAGGGCGACTATAAGGCGCGGCTCGCGCCCGGCGCAAGGCGACGGTCGCGGATGCTGCCGACGCATGCCTCGTCCCTTTGCGTCTGCGAATGCCGCGTGCTTAAAATGTCCGGACAAGTCCGCGAAAGGCGGATCGTTTCACCCGGGAGAGAGCGTTCATGGCGACCTACGATCTGGTTCTTCGCGGCGGCACCATCGTCGACGGCACGGGGGCGCCCGGCTATCGCGGCGACCTCGCGCTCGCGGACGGCCGGGTCGCCGCCGTCGGCAAGGTCGATGGCGAGGGGCGCCGGACCATCGATGCCGGCGGCCTTGTCGTTTCGCCCGGCTTCGTCGACATCCACAGCCATTACGACGCCCAGGCCGTGTGGGACCCGCTGCTGTCCAGTTCCGCTGAGCATGGGGTGACGACGGTCGTTACCGGCAATTGCGGCATCGGCGTTGCGCCCTGCCGTCCCGCCGACCGCGACATCACGATGCAGGACCTCGTCTCGTTGGAAGGCATCGAGTTCGATACGCTTCAGGCCGGGCTCGACTGGGCATGGGAAAGCTTCCCCGACTTCATCCGCCGTCTCGACCGCCGGGGCACCGGCGTCAACATCGCGCCCCTGGTCCCGCTCGCGACCTTGCGCCGCTACGTGATGGGCGAGGCGGCGATCGAGCGCGGTGCGACGGCCGAGGAAGCCGCCGCTGCCGCCGGCCTGCTGCGCCAGGCGATGGAGGCGGGGGCGCATGGGTTCAGCACGACGACGGTCATGCGGCAGAAGGGCTATCGCGGCAACCCGCTGGCCTGCCAGCTGGCAAGCCGCGAGGAACTGGCCGCCTATGCCCGCGTGCTGCGCGACCTGGGCCGCGGCGTGATCCAGGGCAATGTCACCGACCAGTTGTCCAGCCTGTCGGACGACGAGTACGACCTGCTCGACATGCTTCAGACCGAAAGCGGCGGCCGGCCGGTCAGCTGGTCGGGCGCGATGCACCGCGCCGACCGGCCGAACGCGGTCTATGAGATGCTGGAGAAGGCCGCGCCCTTGCTGGCCCGCGGCGGGCGGCCGCAGACCACCTGCCGCTCGCTGACGGCGGAGATGGACCTGAAGAACCCCTTTGTCTTCACCGACTGCGAGTCGGCCAAATGCATCCGCGACATCGACAAGGCCGAGCAGATCCGCATCTACTCCGATCCCTCCTTCCGCGCGGCGGTGAAGGCGGAACTCGACAGCGGCCGAAAGACCTTCTCGGCCAGCTGGCGCGATTTCATCGTCCAGCATGTCCACACGCCCTCGCTGGAGCGTTATCTGCGCCGCACGGTGCGCGAGATTGCGGCCGAGCGCGGCAAGGACGAGTTCGACACCCTGATCGATCTGGCACTCGAGGACGATCTGGAACTGCGCTATGTCGGCGGCCTGCGCAACACCGACAAGGCGGCGCTCAAGACCCATATCGACGATCCGCGCGTGCTGCTCGGCATGGCCGATGGCGGGGCGCATTTCGACATGCTGTTCGAATGCAGCTACGCCACATACCTGCTGGGGTTCTGGGTGCGCGAGCAGAAGGCGATGCCGCTGGAGCGGGCGATCCATCGCATGACGGCGGAGCCGGCGCAGTTCTTCGATCTGCCGGACCGCGGCCGCCTTGCGCCGGGCCTGCGCGGCGATGTGACCGTGTTCGACCCGGCCACCGTCGGCGCGCCGGAGAAGGCGGACGAGGTGCGCCACGACCTGCCCGGCGGCGGCATGCGCCTTTATGCCAAGGCGCGCGGCATCGCCCATGTGATCGTCAACGGCGAAGTGGTGATGGACAACGGCCGCCACACCGGCGCGCTGCCGGGGCGGACGGGCGTCCAGGCTGCCTAGAGAATCCCCGCCGCCCGCAGCCGCGCGATCTCCTCGGCCTCCATGCCGAGGGAGTCGCGCAGCACCTCGTCGGTGTGCTGGCCCAGCGTCGGCGGGGCATAGCGATAGGCGGGCGGGGTCTTCGACATCTTGATCGGCGAGGCGACCAGGGGCACCTTGCCGCCCGCGCCCAGCGGGTGGTCCATCTCGATGCGCATGTTGCGCGCCTTCACCTGCGGGTCGTCGAAGGCCTGCTGCAGGTTGTTCACCGGGCCGCAGGGCACCTGCACCTTCTCCAACTCGCGCAGCCAGAAGGCCGAGGTTTGGGTCGAGGTCATCTCGCGGATGATCGGGATCAGCGCGGCGCGGTTGCGCAGCCGCCCGTCATTCTTGGCGAAGCGCGCATCCTCGGCGATCTCGGGCCGGCCGGC
>JBFWNZ010000400.1:0-3274 GCA_050250795.1 Alphaproteobacteria bacterium
GGGATCGACCTGATCTGGTTCGGCATCTACATCGTGATCGTTGTCGAGATGTCGCAGATCACGCCGCCGGTGGGGCTGAACCTATTCGTGATCCAGTCCTTCACCGGCCGCGACATCCTCTATCTGGCGCGTGCGGCGCTGCCCTTCTTCTTCGTGATGCTGTTGATGGTGCTGCTGCTGGTCATCTTTCCGGGCATGGCGACCTACCTTCCGGCGCAGATGACCAGCAACTGAATGCTGTTCACGGCTCCTGGATCAGCCGCGCCGTCTCCTGCGCATGCGTCAGCATCGGATAATGGCCGGCATCCATATCGATCCAGGGCGCGCCCAGCCGCTCGGCGGTGCGCCGCTGATGCGCCTCGCCGGGGTTCGGGCTGTGCCGGCAGTAGATCACCTTGGCCTTCCAGGGCATCGTCCAGAATTCGTCCAGCTCGCCGTGCGTCTGGTCGGACAGGCCCAGCGGATGCGGGGTCGCGCGTTCGATGGCCCAGGCCTTGAGCGTTCCGGTCAGTTCGCCGAACAGGCCGGTCTCCAGGTCTTCCTTGGTCGGGCCGCGCGTGAACTCGGTCATCTGATAGGGCGGTGTGCCGGCGGGCCGCTTCACGATGCTCTTTACGCTCTCGCCCGGCTGCGGGACCAGGGCGTCGATGAAGACCAGCCGCTGGATGCGGTCGCGCGCGAGAACCGCTGCCTTTTCGACGATCAGGCCGCCGGAGCTCGTCGCGACCAGGACGACATCGCGCAGATCCTCGTGGAACAGCAGGGAGGCCAGCTCTTTGCCCGCGGCCGTGACCGTGATGCCCGCCCGGATGTTGACCTGGCGTTCGGCACAGCCATCGGAGGACGGCGCATAGACGAGGTGTCCGGCATCGCGCAGAACCTTGGCGGTGGGCTGCCAGATCCAGCCGCCCTGGAACGATCCGTGGATAAGCACATAGGTGGCCATCGTGAACTCCGTGCGAGGGAAAGAGGACGGGGGAGGGCGGTGCGGGGCCTAATCGGGGATCAGGCCGCCATCGACGTTGTAGGACTGTCCGGTGATGTTCCGGCCGCCGGGCGAGGCCAGGAACACGGCCAGCGCGGCGATATCCTCGGGCTCGTTGACGCGCTTGAGCGGGATGGCGTCGGCCCGGCGCTTCTCCATCTCCTCCAGGCTCACGCCTTCCTGCTCGGCGCGCACGCGCATATTCGCGTCCGACAGGGCCGTCCGGGTCACGCCAGGGCAGATGGAGTTGACGGTGATGTTGTGCTTGCCCAACTGCTGGGCCGCCATCTTGGTCAGGCTGATGACGGCGCCCTTGCTGGCCGCGTAGGCGGCGTTCGATGCGTTGATGTAGCCCTTGCCGGCGATGGAGGCGATGTTGACGATCCGGCCGTAGCGCTGCGGGATCATCTCGCGTGCCGCACGTTGCAGGCAGAAGAACACGCCCTTCGCGTTGACCCGGTGGATGCGGTCCCAGTCGGCCTCGGTCAGGTCCATGATGTCGGCGCGGCGCGTGACGCCGGCATTGTTCACCAGGATGTCGATGCGCCCGAAGGTTTCCATCGTGCGCGCGACCATCCGGTCGATCTCGCCGACATCGCCCACATCCGCCTGGATCGGCAGCCCCTGGCGGCCGAGGGCGGAGACGGCATGGCTGGTCTCGCCCGCGCTCTGACCGTTGATATCGACCGCCACCACATGGGCGCCGGCCTCGGCAAGGCCGATGGCCGCCGACCGTCCGATGCCGGTTCCAGCGCCCGTCACGAGCGCGACCTGATCCGTCAGAAGCATGGGAAACCCTTTCATTCGGGAAATATCCGGACAAGGCGGGAGGCGATGCTGCCCGAGAAGCCGGAGCCGTTCAAGCCGCTCCGGGAGTGCGCTCCGAGGCAGCCGTGTCTGCGACATGTTTTGCGATGATGTACCCAAAAGTCATGGCCGGGCCAAGATTGGTACCCGGTCCCGGATAGTGGCCCGCGAACAGGCTGGCCATGTCGGCGCCGGCGGCATAGAGGCCCGGAATCGGCGTGCCGTCGGCGGCAAGCGCGCGCGCATGGGCGTCCGTCCGGATGCCCATGAAGGTGTTGAGGTCGCCCGCGTATATCTTCACCGCATAGAAGGGCGGCTTGCGGAGCGGGGCGAGGCAGGGATTGGGGACGCCGTAGCGGGCGTCGCCGTTGTAGCGGTTGTAAACGTTCTCGCCGCGTCGGAACTGCGGATCGCTGCCGTCGGCTGCGCCGCGGTTAAAGGCCTCCACCGTCGCGCGCAGATTTGCGGCGTCGATCCTGGCGGCTTCGGCCAGGGCGGCGATGGTCCCGCCGCGTTTCAGATAGCCGGATTTGAGATAGGGGCGGAGCGGCACCGGAAAGGGCTTTGCCATGCCCAGCCCGTAGCGCCGGATGAAGTCCGCGTCGCAGACCAGCCAGGCCGAAGCCTCGCGCCGGCCGTCGCCCAATGCCGCGATGGCGCCGCCGACATCGTGATAGGAGTTGCTCTCGTTGACGAAGCGCAAGCCCTCGGCCGTGACCGCGACGGCGCCCGGCTTGCCGCGGTCGAAACTGTGCGGATAGACGCCCTGCGAACCGTCCGCATAGGGCACGCGCGACACCGGCATCCAGGCCGCGGGGCTGGCATAGCTGTCGTCGAAGGCCGCGCCCGCCGCCTCGGCGAGGTTGGCGCCGTCGCCGGTGTTGCCGGACGCGGAGAGCGACAGGTCGGTCTGGCCGGGCGCCAGGTGCCGGAACAGCCGGTCGCGCCGCTGCCGGTCGTGCGAGAAGCCGCCTGCCGTAAGGGCGACGCCGTGCCGGGCAACCAGGCGGACGGGGTGTCCGTCGCGGATCGCCTCAATGCCGATGACGCGACCGCCGTCGCGGATCAGCGCGGTCGCAGCACAGGATCGCCAGATCGGGATGCCGAGATCGTCCGCCGTCCTGAGCAGGCGCCCGACCAGGGCATTGCCGCTCATCAGCTTGACGTCGCGGCCGTAGAGCAGCATGTCGCGCAGATGGATCGCGACCCGCCCGGCGACATAGAGGGCGGAGCGGAGCGAGTGCTGGGCGTTGGCGAAATGGCGGAAGTCGGGGCCCGAACCGACCTTGATGCCGAACAGGGTCAGTTCCCGCACCGGCGGCCGCACCTCGTTCAGCCGCTTGCCGAGCAGGCGCCCGTCGAAAGGCTCGGCGCAGATGGCCCGTCCCGTCGCGGTGGCGCCGGGGGCCTCGGGCCGGTAGTCCGGATAGGGGCCGAGAAAGAACCGGACGGCCGTCTCGCGCTCGAAGAAGTCCACCATCT
>JBFWNZ010000401.1:0-3270 GCA_050250795.1 Alphaproteobacteria bacterium
CTGCATATCGGCGGCCGGCACGTCCTGCCGGGGTGGACGCTGTTCGACATCGCGCCCGGCCCGCATGTGGATAGGGTCGGCGACTGCCGCGATCTGTCTGCCTTTGCCGCCGACTCGGTCGCGGATATCTATGCCTCGCATGTGCTGGAGCATCTGGGATATCTCGACGACCTGCCGCGTGCGCTGGCCGAGTTCCGGCGTGTGCTCGTACCCGGCGGGCGTCTGCTGGTCGGCGTTCCGGACCTCGACGCGCTGTGCCGGTTGTTTATCGATCCGGCCCTGGACCTTCAGGAGCGCTTTCACGTCATGCGGATGATGTTCGGCGGCCAGACCGATCCGCATGACCTGCATCGCGCCGGCCTGAATGAAGCCTTTCTGCGCGATTATCTGGCGGTCGCCGGGTTCCGGGCGGTGCGCCGGGTCGAGGGATTCGGCCTGTGCCAGGATTCGACGACCCTCCGCGTCCGCGACGTGCCGATCAGCCTGAACATGGTGGCGGAGAAGTAGCGCGGCGGTTTGCACTGGATTCGGGCCCGGCTTATAACGCAGGGTCATTCACGCCCCGCGGCCGAAGCCGCCCCCGGAACAGCAGGCGCGCCTTGTCCCAGCCACTCTTCAAGAAAATCCTGATCGCCAACCGCGGCGAGATCGCCTGCCGCGTCATCCGAACGGCGCGGCGCATGGGCATCGCCACAGTCGCGGTCTATTCCGACGCCGATGCCGACGCGCTGCATGTGCGCATGGCGGACGAGGCGGTGCATGTCGGCCGCGCGCCGGCCGCCGAAAGCTATCTGGTCGTCGATGCGATCCTCAAGGCGATCCGGGATACCGGGGCGGAGGCGGTGCATCCCGGCTATGGCTTCCTGTCGGAGAATGCGCGTTTCGCCGAGGCGCTGGCAGCGGCCGGTGTCGCCTTCATCGGTCCGCCGGTCGGCGCGATCCAGGCGATGGGCGACAAGATCGAATCGAAGAAGCTGGCCAAGGCGGCGGGCGTGAACACCGTGCCCGGCTATCTGGGCGTGATCGAGACCGACGACGAGGCGGTGCGGATTGCCGGCGAGATCGGCTATCCGGTCATGGTCAAGGCCTCGGCCGGCGGCGGCGGCAAGGGCATGCGGGTCGCCCGCGACGAGCGCGAGGTGCGCGAAGGCTTCCGCTCGGCGCGCAACGAGGCGCGCTCCAGCTTCGCCGACGACCGCGTCTTCATCGAGAAGTTCGTCGAGGAGCCGCGGCATATCGAGATCCAGGTGCTGGCCGACAAGCACGGCACGGTGCTGTATCTCGGCGAGCGCGAATGCTCGATTCAGCGCCGGCATCAGAAGGTGATCGAAGAGGCGCCGTCGCCCTTCCTCGACGAGGCCACGCGCCGCGCGATGGGCGAGCAGGCCGTCGCCCTGTCGCGGGCCGTCGGTTACGAATCGGCCGGTACGGTCGAGTTCATCGTCGACCGCGACCGCAACTTCTATTTCCTGGAGATGAACACGCGCCTTCAGGTCGAGCATCCGGTGACCGAATATGTGACCGGTCTCGACCTCGTGGAGCAGATGATCCGGGTGGCGGCCGGCCAGAAGCTGGCCTTCGGCCAGGCCGAGGTCCGGCTCAAGGGCTGGGCCATCGAGTCCCGCGTCTATGCCGAGGACCCGTTCCGCAACTTCATGCCGTCGACCGGCCGGTTGGTGCGCTATCGCCCGCCGGTTGAGGGCGAGGGCGTCCGGGTGGATACCGGCGTCTACGAGGGCGGCGAAATCTCCATCTACTACGACCCGATGATCGCCAAGCTGGTTGCCGGCGGGCCGGACCGCGCCACGGCCATCGAGCGCTCCCGCAAGGCCCTGGATGCCTTCTATGTCCGCGGCATCTCGCACAACATTCCGTTTCTGGCCGCGTTGCTGGCGCATCCGCGCTTCGTCGAAGGGCGCCTCTCCACCGGCTTCATCGCCGAGGAGTTTCCCGAGGGCTTCGGGACGGAATACATGGTTCATGACGACCCGGCTTTGCCGGTCGCCGTGGCGGCGGCGGTGCACCGGCGGATGGAGCAGCGCAATGCAGGCCTCGGCGGCCAGCTTCACGGGCACGGCTATCGCCCGGGCGACAACTATGTGGCCGTGGTGGGGCCGCGCGGCAGCGAGGGCGTGCGGCATGCGGTGACGGTGTCGGCGGACAGCGACGGCAGCGTCGCGGTGACGGTGGACGGCACTGCGCGTCGCGTCGAGAGCGACTGGCGGCCGGGCGATCCGCTGTTCCGCGGCGTGGTTGGCGGGGCCGAAATCTGCATGCAGATCGACCGTCTGGGCATCGCCTATCGTCTGAACCATGCCGGGGCGCAGGTGGATGTCTGGATTTACACGCCATTGCAGGCCGAACTGGCCGCCCGCATGCCGATCAAGCAGCCGCCGGACCTGTCGCGCTTCCTGCTGTCGCCGATGCCGGGCCTCCTGGTCAGTCTTGCCGTCGGCGAGGGGGACGAGGTGAAGGCGGGCGAAGAACTGGCCGTGGTCGAGGCCATGAAGATGGAGAACGTCCTGCGCGCCGAGCGCGACGGCGTCGTCAAGGCGGTGCATGCCAAGGCCGGCGACAGCCTGACGGTCGACCAGATGATCCTGGAGTTTGCGTGACGGCGGTTCGCGCCGTTATCCACGGCCGGGTGCAGGGCGTGGGCTATCGCGACTGGACCCGGCGCCGGGCCGAGGCGGCGGACCTGTCCGGCTGGGTCCGCAACCGCCGTGAGGGCACGGTGGAGGCGGTGTTCGCCGGGGCCGAGGATGCGGTCCGCACGATGCTGGACGACTGCCGCGAGGGTCCCGGCGCCGCGCGAGTGGACCGGATCGAGGAATTTTCCGCCGAGGCTCCGGCGGAGGCCGCCTTCCGGGTGCTGGCCACCCTGTAGCCCGCGGCCTACCCGAACACCTCGCCGAAGGTCGCCATCAGCGCCATGTCGAGGTCGTGCAGGGTCGCGGGCAGGCCGAGATCGACCAGCGATGTGACGCCGTAGCGTTGCGGGTCGATGCCGCAGGGCACGATGCCGGCGAAATGATCGAGGGCCGGTTCCACATTGATGGCGATGCCGTGATAGCTGACCCAGCGGCGCACCCGCACGCCGATGGCGGCGATCTTGTCCTCGCGCCCGCCGCCGCGCCGGACCCAGATGCCGACCCGTCCGTCGCGGCGCTCGCCGGTGACGTTGAACCGAGCCAGCGCCCGAATCGCCCACTCCTCCAGATCGTGGACATAAGCGCGCAGGTCCGGTCCGCGCCGCTTCAGGTCGAGCAG
>JBFWNZ010000402.1:0-3265 GCA_050250795.1 Alphaproteobacteria bacterium
GACCGGGCGGCCGGGCCCTGTATATCCCAGGACAGGACAGGCATCGTCGGAATGCGCCATTGCCGCCTCGACCACCGGCTTGAAGGTTCCCGAGACGAAGGCCCAGTAGCGATCGATCTCCGGCTTGGCCCAGCGCTGCGCCAGGGGGCCATGCAGGGCCGCCTCGGTCTCGGCGAACACCTTTTCCGCGTCCTCCATCCGCCCGCCCTGGAGCAGCCCCAGCACCATTTCCATCCGCAGGCCTAGATAGGTGGGAAGCGTGAGGTCCGGGGCGGCCGCAATGCGCCGCTCCAGCAGCTTTGCGCGCTGCTCGAAATAGTCCGGATACCAGCGGCAGTCGGATCGGTACTCCGTCCGGTTCCAGGTATAGAGCAACGGCACCAGCGGACCGCAGAGAAGACACTCCTCGAACAGGCTGCCCCACCGGTCGTCGGATGCGATCAATGCGTAGCGGCCGTCGCCGTCGAGGTCCATCGCCCGTACGGGGCGGACCGGTTCGCGCGTCATCAGCCGCACGGATGCGCGATCCAGCAGGATGACGTGCAACTCCTCCTTGGCGAACCCGCTCTCCTTCTCGCTGGCTGCGAGATAGAGGATCGGCAGATCGTCCTTGTGAACGTTCTGTCCCGACGGCTCGACGATGGAAAGGTTGCGCGCCTCCAACCCGCTGCGCCAGGTAAGCCGGACATTCGTCGGCGTGACGACCGTCACCTGATGCAGTTCGAAATACATCTTGTCCTGGGACGGCTGGGCCCAGATCACGGCCAGAAAGCTGGCCTCGCCGTTGCGGCGGAACAGCACCCGCTGACGCATTTCATAGGTCGGCGGCTTGTTCGCCCCGAGCTTCTCGATCACCCGCCCAAGCCATTCCGGCTCCTCGTCCAGCCGATAAGCCATCGGACGCGACGACATGATCGCGGGGTCGATGGCAGGCGCGACGGTCTGGCGCAGGATAAAACGCTGGTCCTCCTGCGCCTGGACGGCAGGAGCGGCAACCAGGAATACGCCGGCCAGGGCCAGCGAGAACAGATGGGCGCGGATGGAAGTCTGCTCCTCGATTGAGGTTGCTCCGGTGCGGGCCGGCCCGGTCAAAGCGGGATGTTGTCGTGCTTCTTCCAGGGGTTTTCAAGCTGCTTTCCACGCAGCATCGCCAGCGCCTTGCAGATGCGGCGGCGCGTGTTGCGCGGCATGATGACGTCGTCGATGAAGCCGAGCGATCCGGCGACGAAGGGATTGGCGAATTTATCGCGATACTCGTCGGTCCGCTTGGCGATCTTGTCGGCGTCGCCGATATCGCCGCGGAAGATGATCTCCACCGCGCCCTTCGGCCCCATCACCGCGATCTCGGCCGATGGCCAAGCATAGTTCACGTCGCCGCGCAGATGCTTGGAACTCATCACGTCATAGGCGCCGCCATAGGCCTTTCGCGTGATCAGCGTCACCTTGGGCACCGTCGCCTCGGCGAAGGCATACAGCAGCTTGGCGCCATGCTTGATGATGCCGCCATATTCCTGGCTGGTACCCGGCAGGAAGCCCGGCACGTCGACCAGCGTCAGGATCGGAATGTCGAAGCAGTCGCAGAAGCGCACGAAGCGCGCCGCCTTGCGCGAGGAATCGATGTCCAAACAGCCGGCGAGAACCATCGGCTGGTTGGCCACGATACCGACCGGATAGCCTTCCATCCGCGCCAGACCGATCACGATATTGCCGGCATAGTCCGGTTGCAGTTCGAAGAACTCGCCCTCGTCCACGACCTTCAGGATCAGTTCCTTCATGTCGTAGGGCCGGTTCGGATTGGGCGGGACCAGCGTATCCAGGGACGGCTCGGGCCGGTCGGCCGGGTCCTCGGTCGGACGAACCGGCGGCGCCGCCCGGTTCGAGGAGGGCAGAAAGCCCATGAAGCGGCGCAACTCGATCAGCGCCTCGACGTCGTTCTCGAAGGCCATGTCGGCAACGCCCGACTTGGCCGTATGCGTGACGGCGCCGCCAAGCTGCTCGGCCGTCACCTCCTCATGCGTCACCGTCTTCACCACATCGGGGCCGGTGACGAACATGTAGGACGTGTCCTTGACCATGAAGATGAAGTCGGTCATCGCCGGGGAATAGACCGCGCCGCCGGCGCAAGGCCCCATGATCAGCGATACCTGCGGCACAACGCCGGAGGCCAGCACGTTGCGCTGGAACACGTCGGCATAGCCTGCCAGCGATGCCACCCCCTCCTGGATGCGCGCGCCGCCGGAATCGTTGAGCCCGATCACCGGCGCCCCGACCTTCATCGCCTGGTCCATGATCTTGCAGATCTTGCGTGCATGGGCCGCCGACAGCGAGCCGCCGAACACGGTGAAGTCCTGGCTGAACACGAAGACCAGCCGGCCGTTGATCGTGCCGTGGCCGGTGACGACGCCATCGCCGGGAACCTTGGTTTCCGCCATGCCGAAGTCGTTGCAGTCATGCTCGACGAACATGTCCCACTCCTCGAAGGAGCCTTCGTCGAGCAGCACCGCGATACGCTCTCGTGCGGTCAGCTTGCCCTTTTCATGCTGCGCCTGGATGCGCCGTGCGCCGCCGCCCAGCCGGGCGCGGTCGCGCATCTCTTCCAGACGCTTGATGATATCCTGCATCCGTCTCCCCCGGCCGTCGGGCTGTCCTGCGGATGCCTCGCATAGCATCCGCCCCGGACGGCGTCAAAGCAGCGTCACAAATCGCGCCGCGGAATCCAGTTCCGCCTTCAAATGCCGGCGCCGTTGCGCCGCCGTCGCCTCTTCCCCCCATTGCTCGATCTGCCAGTCCTCGTCCAACTGGCTGACCCGCCAGGCTTCTGCCGCGTCGATGCGCCCCCGCAGCAGCGCGAGAGCGACGACCGCCGAGCCCGAAACCGTGGTGAACACATGCAGCGCCGCAAGCCGGAAGTCGTCGGCGGATGCCACCGCGCGCCGGATCGCCGCCAGCGATTCGTCGGCTTGCGGAATCGCAATCACGCCTTCGGTGGCCTGCAACGCGGCCCCCATATCGCCCGCCGCCCAGTCGAGCAGAGGCTGCCAGTGCGCATGCTGCCGCATCGCCAGTTCCACCGGCGAAGTGGCGCGGTAGCACAACAGGTCGGTCCGCGCGAAATCCGCGATGTCGTCGATCACCCGCTCGCGATGCGGCGCCACACGGTCGAGCGCCGTGCTGGCAAGCTGGGTCAGCGGCATGGTCTCCGGCTTGACCGCGCCTTCCTGGGCGGCCCATTCGTCGACCATCGCCTCCGCAAGCCGCAGGCTGG
>JBFWNZ010000403.1:0-3246 GCA_050250795.1 Alphaproteobacteria bacterium
TTCATGCGCGAGCGAAGCAACGTCTTTTCCTACGCGCTCGAACCGGTCATCGCGCAGATTTCGCGTCCGGATGCGCACCCGGAAATGGTTGCTGTCGCCATTGCGGCGGTCTTGCTGCCGGCGATTAGCGCGGCCTTCGCGTTCAGGCTATGGCCGCGGCGCACCGCGTGGCGTGCGATGGCGGCTTGCGCCATTCGCAGCCTCGCGACGATCTGGGCGACCGTATACCTTGTCGCGCTGACCTTCTGGGGACTCTATCTGTTGAACTTCTGGGCTCTGGCGCTTATCGCCGCGTATTACCAGTACCGTCGATATCATACCGGGCACGTCTGATATCCTGGGACGGATCGAGGCGGTGCAGCAGGGCGGTAGGCACCATCGCGCCGGTCGGGGTGACGGACCGCCGGTACAGCCAATCCGCCAGCAGCCCGCCGACCGCCGCCGACGTGACAGCGTAGACGCGGCTGACGGCCACCGCGCCGCCCGTTGCCGTCAGAGGGCCGAATTCCGCTGCTGCTGCGCTGGCGAAGAATGGCAGGCCGCCGGTGCCGCCGGTGACGAGGTTGAAGGCGACGACGCCGCCGATGGCGCCGAGCGCCACGGCCATGGTGCGCCCTTCCACGAGGGGAACGCTGCCCGCCTGTTCTTCCGACAGGGTCATCAGATCCCGGCGAAGGCTCTCCGCGCCCACATTCGGCGATGCGATATTCGGTTGCGCGGTTTGTGCGAGCGCCGAACCGCTCCATGCAACGGTTCCGGCAAGGGCAAGGGCGAACACGGACGGTACGAAGTTCAGGCGCATGGATTACTCTCCTGGACGGTCGGTACATAGGCGAGCCGGAATGCTGCCAGCCCGTTGGGCACGAAACCTAGGGCTTCGCAGGTTGCAGCATTTCCATCGCAAGCGTGGCCAGTTTCTCTCGGGTCTGGTCCAGCGTCATGCGGGCATGGGCTTCGGCCAGCCAGCGCTGCGCGAGCACTTCGGCCGGGCCTTGCAGCCGGGACAGCAGTTCGACGGCCGTCAGCAGATCGTCTTCCGCCAGAGCGCGGATCGCCCCATTGACGATCTGGCGCGCCGGATCGACGCCCGTCAGCGGCTGGGGCGCGGGTTCCGGGGAGATGGCGGAACTGAGCCAGGATCGAAGCTGGTCCAGCCAGGGCCGGGAATCGTCGGAAATCGACAGCAGTTTCGGCGCGACGATGGCGCTGAAGCTGTCCCGCAACTCCGCATTGGTGGCCACGCCGGTATCCGCATAGACCACCACCGGTTCGACCAAAGGTGCGATCCGCTCGTCGCCGGCGGCGACGCTGCGCAGGAACGCGACTTCGCGGGCGAAAGGCTTGTGTGTCTCGAGTGCGTCGCTCAGATGGAAGATCGCCTGCGTCATGCGGGCCGTATCCAGCGCGCTGTTGCGCGACTGCGTGCTTTCCTCGATGGCCGACAGCTTGGTGCCGTTGGCTTCCGCGGTCTGCGCGATCTGGTCCGCGCGGGCCTCAAGTGCCGTTGCCCGCGCCGTCAGCGCGTCCATCGCCGTCTTGACCTGATCGGCCGTGGCTTGCGCGGCGGCGGCGGCCTGCTTGACCTCTTCGAGGTTCGTCTTCAAGGCCGCGGTCTCGGTCTTGCTGCCTTCCAGGCCGGCCTCAAGCTGCGTCAGGCTCGACTGCATGCCGCCTGCAGATTCGGTCAGTTTCGCCGTCTCGGCTTTCGCCGTGGAAAGCTCCTGCATCAGGCCGGCGACATCCGCCTTGGCCGCGGTCAGGGCGTCGCCTGCCTGTGTCGCCGTGGTTTCGACGCTTCCCAGGCGCTCGGTCATCGCCCGAAGCTCGTCCACCGAACTGACCTTGCCGTCGATCTCGGCGAGTTTCGCTTCTGCCGTCTCCAGACGGGACTGCGCCTCGCGGGCGGCCGTTTCTGCGGCCTCGAAGCGCTGCACGAGCGTTGCGCTCCAATCTTGGACCTGCTCCGGGGTTGCATTCGCCGGCAGCGGCGGAATCGCCGCGGACAGCTGGTCCTTGACCTGAGTCTCGACGGCGTCGAGGCGACCGGTTGCCGCCGCGGTCTTCTGCTCGGCGGCGGCGACCCGGCCTTCCAGAGCCGCCAAATCGGTCCGGACGGTCGCGAAGGCCTGATCGCGATTGTCTTTCGGGCCGAGGATGAACGCCACGGCGGGGATATCGCCGAACCGCGCCAGAAGGCGCGGCTTGATCACCGGCAGAAGCAGGGTGCCCACCGCGATGGCGATGGCGATCAGGGACAGCAGCACCGCACCCCAACTCGTGCGGCGGACAATGACGGTTTTCGGTTCGCCCGCGGGGGCATCGGCGGGACGGTCCTTCGGGTCGACGCGCAATTCCGTAGTGTCTCCGAGGCTTGAATTCTGTGGGTGCTGATCGGCGTTATACCGGTTGTTCGCGGACAGGTCCGGAACTTCGACAGCCGGTATCTTTCCGGCCCGGCGGAACCGCCCCGATCGCGGGGGGTGGGTCTGGTCGTTATCGTCGGTCATTGCCTCTTTCGACCTTTTTCTGCGGTCTTGCGCCCGCCGCCGGCGCGCTGCGCCCAGAGGATCGGTTCCAGCTCAGCGGCCACGGATCGGATATCCCCGGCCGCGGCGCCGCTGGGCGACAGCGCGATCGGAGAGGTGCCATAGAAGCTCGCTTCCTGGAAGGCAACCCGATCGTGGAACTGCGCGTCCAGGGGATTGACGCCAAGCTGCTTGAGCTGTCCGCGCGAATGCTCCGCGACCTGCGAGCGCTTGACACGGCACAGGACCGAACGAACCAGGATATCGCGCTGGGTCAGTTGGGCCGTGCTGTCGATCAGCCGCTTCATCTTCGCGGCCTCGAACACGTTCGCTTCATCGGTCATCGACGGGATCAGCACGAGGTCGGCCCGCCCAAGGGCAAAGATCATGGCCTGGTTGCTGAAGCCCGCACAGTCGACCAGAACCACGTCATGCTCGGCGGCAAGCTGGTTGATCGCTGGAATGATCGCATGCTCGTCGGTCTCGCTGACCAAGGTCATCGCGGCAAGGTCGCGTCCCTTGTGGTGCCAGCGGGCCAGCGTCTGTGCCGGGTCGGTGTCGATCAGCGCGACCCGCCGGTCGTGCTCCGCCCAATAACAGGCGAGGCACGCCACGGTCGTCGTCTTGCCGGCACCGCCTTTCGCGGTAGCCGCAACGACGACCTACGCCGGCGATGCCGTCTTTCCCCCAGCTGCCGCCATAGCACCCCCTGGCGTATCTG
>JBFWNZ010000404.1:0-3239 GCA_050250795.1 Alphaproteobacteria bacterium
GGAAGGGGCACGCGTCATCGCGACCGACATCAATGAGGCGAAACTGGCGGAATATGCAGGGACGCCAGGGATCGAGACCCGGCGCCTGGACGTGACCCATGCCGCCGCCGTGACGGCTCTGGCCAACGAACTCGGCACGGTGGACGTCCTCGCAAACATCGCGGGAGTCGTTCCTCACGGCAGCGTTCTGGAATGTTCGGAAGCCGACTGGGACATGGCGTTCGATATCAACGTCAAATCCATGTTCCGTACCATCAAGGCCTTCCTGCCGGGGATGCTGGCGGCGGGAAAGGGGTCCATCATCAACATGTCGTCGGTGGCATCCTCCGTGAAAGGGCTGCCGAACCGCTTTGCCTACGGTGCGTCGAAGGCCGCCGTTCTCGGACTCACCAAATCGGTGGCCGTCGACACGATCCGCCAGGGCGTGCGCTGCAACGCGATCTGTCCCGGAACGGTGCAGTCGCCTTCGCTCGATCAGCGGATCGCGGCGTTCGACGATCCCGTGGCGGCCCGCCGCGACTTCATTGCCCGCCAGCCTATCGGACGGCTGGGCACTGCCGAAGAGATCGCGGCAATGGCTGTCTATCTCGCCAGCGACGAGTCGGCCTATGCCACCGGCGCGGCCTTCGTGGTCGATGGCGGGGTCAGCCTCTAGCAACAATGATCATCGATACCGCCACCCGCTTAACCGGGCGTGGATTGGCCTGGGCAACCGCTCGTCCCACGCGATCCTGCTGGGTTCTCGCCGCGATGTGTCTCGTGGCTTTTCTTCCGGGCTTCTTCGGTCTGCCGCCACTGGACCGCGATGAGCCGCGCTTTGCCCAGGCATCGAAGCAGATGCTGGAGACGGGGGACTTCGTCGATATCAGGTTCCAGGAAGAGGCCCGCCACAAGAAGCCCATCGGTATCTATTGGCTGCAATCCGCGGCAGCCGGGGTGTTCGGTCCGGAATGGCGCGATTCGATATGGGTCTACCGCCTGCCGTCGCTGGCCGGTGCAACGGTGGCGGTGCTTCTGACCTTCTGGGCGGGAACGGCCCTGTTCGGGGCGCAAGCCGCTTTCCTGGCAGCGCTGATGCTTGCCTCATGCATCCTTCTTGGCGTAGAGGCGCGCCTTGCCAAAACCGATGCCGTTCTTCTTGCGACGGTCATCGCCGCGCAGGGTGCGCTGGCGCGGGCCTATCTCGCACGTCGCGACGCACCGCCAGGGCTGGGAAATGCCTTCATCTTCTGGACTGCGCTCGGCCTCGGCATCCTGGTCAAGGGACCGCTCATCCTGCTCGTTTCCGGCGCGACGACCCTTGCGCTTACGATCTCGGAGCGGCGGGCGGCATGGCTTAAGACTCTGCGGCCAGTGTCCGGAATTCCGTGGATGCTGGCCATCGTCCTGCCATGGTTCCTTGCCATCTCGATTGCCAGTCACGGCGCCTTCTTCGCAGAATCGGCCGGACACGACCTGCTCGGCAAGATCGTGGGGGGCCAGGAATCGCATGGCGCTCCGCCCGGATACTTCCTCATCGCCTTCTGGGGAACCTTCTGGCCCTGGTCGCTCCTGGCAGCCCTTTGCGTTCCCTTCGCCTGGAAGCATCGTCGCGAACCCGCATTGCGCTTTTGCGTGGCTTGGCTTGTGCCCTCCTGGATCGTGTTCGAACTGGTGACGACAAAGCTTCCGCACTACATCCTGCCGGTCTATCCGGCACTGGCGATGATCGCAGCGGCCGGAACGCTCGGTGCGTTTGGATGGACAGGCAATGCGGGCAAGGGCTGGCGCTTCTGGGTACCTGCGGGAATCTGGGGCGCATTGACCGTCGCAGCAGCTATTGCCGCGCCGGCCTTGCCGGTGATAGCAGGGCGCGGCTTCGACATTCTGGCCGTGTTTGCGGCTGTCCTCGCGGTCATCCTGCTCGTCGCCGCGTTTATGGCAATTCGCCGCGACCAACGGCATGCGGCGGTCGCGCTATGTCTCGGCGCATCCCTCATCACGGCCGCGGCGGTGTTCCAGCGCGTGCTGCCGCAGCTCGACGATGTCTGGATATCGCCCCGGCTTGCCGCGGCCGTGGCCGCACATGGAAGCTGTCCGGATACCCAAGTTGCCTCAGCGGGCTATACCGAACCCAGCCTTGTCTTCCTGCTCGGAACGGACACACAACTCGTCGGCGGTGCGCAGGCGGCGCTGTTCCTGGCCGGCGGTCCCTGCCGCATGGCGATTGTGGAACACGCGCATCGCGAGGCGTTCGATGCGGCCGCCGCGACCCTGCCGACCGCGCCGCAGGAGGTTGCGGCTCTGCGCGGTTTCAACCTCAATGGCGGCCGCCGCCTCGACTTCGCGATCTTCCGCATGCCGCCTAGCCTGCTATAAGACGCCGCCCGCAACCACAGCCGCGAGACCGCGCGCCGATGCAGCCGCCGCCGGACAAGGGAATATTGTTCCGCCCGCCCTACACGGTGGAAATCGCGGTCGGGCTGGTTTTCGTCCTCGCCATCATGTTCCGCCTCGACGAACCGGCGCACAGTCTCGCGGTCGCCCTCGGCTGGCAGGCGGAACCGTTGCTGCGCGGCGTCACCTCGCTGGGCGATTCGGCCTGGTACCTGATTCCTCTGGGTATTGTCGCGCCGATCCTGTTTCTCGTTCACCGGCGCCTGACAAACCGCCGCCGTTCGGCCTTCATCGGATGGCTCGCGGGCGCGACGGGTTTCCTGTTCGCATCGGTGGCGGCGGCGGGAATCGCGGTGAATATCCTGAAAGTGATCGTGGGCCGCGCACGGCCCAAATTCTACGACACGTTCGGCGCCACCGAATTCGCACCATTCACCTTTGGAAGCGACTACGCCTCGTTTCCATCCGGCCATGCGAACACCAGCTTCGCGATCGCCGTGGCGCTGTCCTTTTTCCTGCCGCGCCTGCGGCCGCTTTTGCTGGCAATTGCGACCGCCGTCGCCTTGTCGCGCATCGGGGTCGGCATGCACTATCTGAGCGACGTTGCCGCCGGTGCGCTTCTGGCGACAGTCGTGGTGTACGAGTTGCGGCGGCAATGCGCGCAGCGCCGCATTGTCTTCGCCCGGGATCGGGACGGGATCATCCGATTGCGCGGTCCGCGGTTGCGCACGCGCACCAGCCGCAGGCGGCAGCCGGCTTCCGCGAAGAAGCCGGCGCCGCGGGAACCGGTCAGCGGTTGACGTTTTCGCCGTAGAAGGCCGAAGGCAGGTTTTCCTTGGGCCAGGTGTCGCCATTCTCGAACG